>CANJWU010000079.1 GCA_947478655.1 Sphingobacteriales bacterium
CCCACTTCAATCATTTCTTCTTCTAAAAATGCATTGGTGCTGAGGACAAAATCTGGTGCTGCATCTGTTCCCATGTTCAAATACAATTTACAATTTTCGAAATTGTCTGCATTGCCTGTTGTATTAGGAGCGGCAATTAAATCTCTTTTATTATCGTTGTTTACATCAATAAAAAATGCAGCCGGAAAACTCTCCACTAAAATGGGATCTATTGTTGGATAAAACCTGTAGAATGAAGTAAATATAGGGTTGGTATTACTTTCTGTATTCACTAGTAAATACATATTACTACAGCCAATATCGCCGATTAAAATATCGTTTTTACCATCACCATTCGAATCAAAAACCAATAAAGTAGAGCCCGAGTGTTTGCCACCAGTTAACTTTTTAGTAACTAAATTTTCGAATTCAGATTTTGTATATTCAGGAATATATCGATTGCCTGTAGCACAAGGTCCGCTTTGGTATTGTAGCGACACATTACAATTTTGATATGATTCTCTAAACCTTCCCCAGCATCTTTTATGTACGATAAAATTATTGACAGAATCTTTGTTACCATAGGTTTCCATCGACATGTTTTTATACATATATATTCCATCGCCTGCGGTATCGATTCCTAGCTCCATGCTGAGTATATCTACATCGCCATCATCATCTACATCTAAAACAGCTGGAATGTCGGCAGGGCCGCTATATAACCTGGTAACAAAAGAACCAAAGTCGGCTTGTACATCTCCATTGACTAAACTAAAGGAAATACCATTTATTGTAGTTGAAGTATTTTTATAAATTTTTACACCGCCAGGTATAGCTGTAAATATATCTTCTTTGCCATCGCCATTATAATCGACTAATAGCATCCATTCTGTTAGTTTTTTTGGAAATTTAGTAGCGTATTGTGGTGCATATTCATAAGCAATTTGTCCAGTGATTCCTTTATTAAGGTAGCAACTAATTTTGCCGCCCTCTCGATCAAAAATGACGATATCTTTTTTGCCATCAAAATCCAAGTCACATGCCGAAAACTGCGGTACATCAAAGCCTCCAGCAAATGGCAAGCTGATATTTTTATTATTTTGATTAACTGGAATCGTATTTGGGTAGGGGATAAAACCTCCTGTGAAATTTTGTGCTAAGGCGATGTCAACTAAAAAACAACAGGCAAGGAATAATATTTTTTTCATTTATTTTTTGATAAACTTGGAACTGTAACGGTGTTGATTGGTTTGTATATCTACTACATAAAAACCAGGTACTAAGCTACTACTTTCTAGTTTAATTTGATTGTTTTGTAGGCTAAATGGAATATCTTTTTTAATTCCCATGAGGTCGGTTACCCTCAACAAATTTAATTTTTCATTCCATGGAATGTCAATGTAAAATATTGATTCACATGGGTTTGGATAGGATATTAAGGTATTATTTATAATTTGATTTATTCCAACTGGCGCCGAACTAGCATTCCAATAAATGGCCACCCCACCCCTTGGGGTACCAGTAATTAATTCTGCTTTTCCATCATCATCTATATCCGCTAAATCTATTTTAAATCCACCATTTGCATAAGAATAAACACCTTGCATCAAATCTACCAAATTCGTAATTTTTACATTTGATTGATTGGGATCTGTGTATAAACTATCTAAGGTGTAAACATAACCATTGGCATCACTAAAAATAAATCGATCTCTGTCATTCGTAAATAGTTTATTTATACAAACAGAGGCCTTGCCACTAGGATATAAAAATAGGTTACCTAAGTTGATTTTATATAAGGAATCGGTCGCTAAAACATAAGTTGGTTGGCTATTTGACTGCCCTTTTAAAAAATTAATATTATAAAAATTTTCTCCAGAAATTAAATCTTGAATGCCATCTTTATCGAGGTCGTAGGCGGTAGGGCTGGAGTTATTTCCAATGTCTAAATTGCTAAAGGTGTTTGGAATATAATTTAAATTGAATGTTTGTCCAGCACCTGCACTATTATTAAAATAATAAAAATTACCATCGCTACTACCTGTTATCATATCGATGTCGCCATCTGCATCTGCATCAAAAAATACTGGCGAAAACTTTTGAATGCCAATACTCGAAAACCCAGCATAATCGCGGGTTTGTAACTCATATTTGGGTATTGTTTTAGTACCAATATTTTGATATAAAGTAAGGCCACTTTTATAGCTGCCATTGCTTTGGTAATAACCCGTGCTACCGATCATGATATCTATTAAACCATCTTGGTTATAATCGACAAAACTTGGGCAAGCACCTTCACCAATGTCTATTTGTTCTTCTGCTAAAAAGCGTGCATTATCAAAAACATAATAAGGTACACTTGCATTTCCACGATTCAAATACAACCAAACATTTTGAAAGTTCTCGCTAGCATTTGGGGTATTCGGGCAAGCAATAATATCTTTTAATCCATCGTTGTTTACATCCATTAAAAATGCTGCCGGAAAGGTGGCAAAATTAATGGGTAAAGTACTCGGAAAGTTAGTAACAACTTGATTCATGATGGCATTGGTATTATCGCTACCATTAATGGCCAAATACATTTGGTTACAGCCAGCATCACCAATTAAAACATCATTTTTACCATCACCGGTAAAGTCATAAACCAAACAAGTAGAACCCGCATGTCTATTACTTTTGTTCGCTAAATTAATATTAGCTTGGTATTCAGAAAGGCTCAATTCTGCTTTATTACCCGTGCTACAGGGCGTGCCGGCATAATTTAACAGAATGGTACATCCATTATTATCTTCAATAAATCTTCCCCAACATCTTTTCCAAATAACAAAAGTGTCTATACCTGCAATGCCCGTTTTTTCTACCGTTAAATTTTTAAACCACTCAATTGGTTCGCCTGGTGTGATTGTTGCTGTGCCAAATCTTAAAATGTCTAAGTCGCCATCTCCATCAACATCGGCTATACTTGGTATATCGTTTGATGGTACGCCTATGGCTATGGTAAATTGTGTAGTACTAAATAAAATTTGATCTATAATTAATTTAAATTTTAAACCTAAGGAATCTGTTGAAATATTTCGGTAGCATGCAATGCCGCCATTTTTATCACAAAATAAATCTTCTTTTCCATCTCCATCATAATCCATCATTAACATCCATTCGCCAATTATAGGGAATCGATTATTATAACGAATATCGTATTGGTAATTAATTTCGTTTGGTCCTCCATAATTTAGGAAACAGGAAAGTTTGGAGCCTTCTCGATCGTGTACAATAATATCTTTTTTACCATCTAAATTGATATCGCAACTGGCAAATTGCGCAGCGTCTATTCCGCCGGCAAAAGGGGCTTTAAGTGTTTTGCCATTTTCTATTACCGTTATGGCCGCTTTTTGGGTATCATATGGCTTAAAATCTAAAATATCCTGTGCATAGCCCGAAAGGGCAAGATTTAAAAGTATAAGGTAAAATCCCAATAATTTTTTCATTTTTGTCTAATCAATCCCTATAAATATGCGAATTATTTTATTATTTCTGATCTCTTTTTGTATAACAATTCAGTTGCAAGCCCAACAAACTGTTTATTTTAACTTATCAGAATTATTTCCAATTCAAGATTTTAGTTTAGCTAGACAAACCCATAATGGTCAAACACAATTAAAAATAATTGCGGAATTAAAAGATGCAAGTATTGATAAAAGTATTGAAGGCAAATACGAGTTTGTGATTAATGGATTTGTAGAAAAAATTGATTTTAAAAATGGCGCTGCTGCTTTACCAGAAGATATGAAAAGTAATGTGTTATTTATTAAACACGAAACAGCAAACACCGCTAATTATCATTTATATTATATACTAGCTGGCTTTGTAATTCCAATACCTTTGTGGTTACTCATCGTTATTCCCATTGCTATTGTGGTTATAGCTTTAATTATTAAAAGAATATTGATGATTTTATTGATACTCTTTTTTGTGCTCTTTTTTGTGACACAAGGAATTGATTTTTCGGCCTTTATTAATTTAATGAGCTCGGCCTATCATTCTTTATTTTAAAGCATTTTAGAATGGATAACCAATTCCAAAATTAAAATTAAAGAAGTTATAATTATTAGCGTCTTTCCATACATTATTATTGAATTGTTCGATCACCCATCTATTGGCATTTTCGAATCGAGGGTCTCTTAATTTTAAGCCAAGGTCGAATCGGAATAATAGGAATCGATAATCTAATCTTAATCCAACACCTGTACCAATAGCCAGCTCTTTATAAAAGGTACTTGGTTTAAAACCTTCTAATTCGTTAGCGTTTTTTTGAATGTCCCAAACATTTCCAAAGTCTAAAAAGCTAGCACCTTTTAATTTTGCGCCAATAAATCTTTCTAAAATATCGAAACGGTATTCTATATTTCCTTCGATTTTAAAATTACCTGTTTGGTCTAAATTCAAAGAAGAAAGGTCGATATTTCTATAGCCTCCAGGCCCTACAGATCTGGCCCTAAATGCCCTGATACTGTTTGCACCACCAGTAAAAAACTGTCTTTCAAAAGGCAATACTTTTGAATTCCAATAAGCAAATCCAACGCCGGTATTAAAACGATAAACGATTTGGCTTCTTGTCCCAAAATTATTAAAATACCTGGCATCGATTTCTGGTCGGGTAAAATTATAATAGGGGAGATTGAAAAATTCGTATTGGTTTAAATTATTTTTTTGTTCATTTAGTAATCGACTTGCCGCATATAAGCCAGTTCCCATTACTTCTAGGTTGAATTTAATATAATAATAATTTTTTTTGAATTGATTGAGTTGTTGATTGCTGATCACCAATGAATAGCGTATACCTAGCGTAATATGTGGTTCAAAACTTTCTCTTAAATAAATATTATTGAGGCTATCTAATAAGTTGTTTGCTTCTGTAGATAAAAAGGAGTTGACAAAATTAATGGTCATTGGTGCAAAAGAATGACTAACATAATTGTTCTGTTTCCACTCGTAACTAAAACTGCTGTTTAATGTTCTTCTACTATATTCTGGTCTGTTTTCGCTAATGTAGTTTAAGCCTATGCGTGATTTTGGGTTTGAAAAAAGCACATAAGTTGGTTTGTCTCGAAAGAAAATAAAACCAGGGAAAGTTAAACTTGCCGATGTATTTGTTTCGCGGCTATTGAAAACAGGAATGCTCGATTGGTTCGCATCTACAAAGGCTTGGGTTTCTAAACCTGCTCTTATTTTAAATTCAAACACTTCGGCGCCTTTAAAAATATTTCGGTTACTGTAAATAAAATTGGCCGAGGTACCCACATTTTCGGAAGCAACATATCCTTCCAATTCGGTATTGGTACTTTGTTTTTTAGCTAAGCTTAATTGTACCGAAGCATTTAACTGCGTGCTATCGATGCTGTCTTTTTCGAAATCAATATTGATATATTTAAAAATACCTAAATCTCCTAAACGGTTGTAAGAAAGCAGTAGGTCATCTTCATTGAATTTTTTTCCGCGTTCTAAAAATAACATCCTGCGCAAAATTTTAGCTTGTATTTTATTTTTAGTATGAATAAATTTAACATTATTCAATTCAATGGTATCGCTTAATAAACTAGTTTTTATATTATCCGAAATGATGGTTGTTTCGATATTTTTAAGCTTGAAAGACTCATGTTTATTGGCTTTTTCTGGATTTTCAATAATTACATTAATATCTAATTGA
>CANJWU010000080.1 GCA_947478655.1 Sphingobacteriales bacterium
GCCAAAGCCAAAGATATTTAGGTGACTATAGCGTGGGTGTCCACCTCTTCCCATTCCGAACAGAGAAGTTAAGCCCCACAGCGCCAATGGTACTGCAGTAAAATGTGGGAGAGTAGGTCGTTGCCAAATTTTATTCAAGCCCAGATCAGCAATGTTCTGGGCTTTTTTTTTGAATTTATTATAAGTAAATTGTACCCATGAATTGGTCAGAGATAAAACAACAAATATATTTCTACGATGGATCGTTAAGAGATGTAATAATACAAGACACTAGCGCTAGCGACTGGGAAAAATGGATCAACTTTGTAAATGAAAATTGCAAAGTAGATTGGTTAAATGGAAAAACAGTAAAGAACGAACCAAAAATCAAGTTTGACATTGTCAACGAATTTTTTGAAGGAAACGAAGATTATAGTTCTTCTGCAAACATTCTTTTGGATAAAATTTTAATGAATGTTCATTTTTTCAAATCAACAGAAATTAAATTTGATATAGACCCTAGAGATTTTCATACGATCACGCAACATGAGCAGTTTATGGAATTATTAGGGGGTATGGCAAAGGCGATTAATAAACCGGTATTGATTACAGGTGAAAATGAACCAGAGCAGGTGCTCATCACGATACAAGCTTCTTAGTTTAAATCCTGCCGATTTAATACATTACATTACTTATGAAAGTTTTGGTTGCCTAGCGCTTTAAAATAGTACTAGCCTGGAAATTTTATGCCTGCTTATATGTCTTTAAAAATCTTAACAGCACACCTTTTCTCAAAAACCATTTTATCAATCCAGATATAATGTTTTTTATAAAAAGTAATTCAAGCTTAAAAACACCTTTTCGCCGAAAGCATTTTTTTTATAAAAAGTAATTAAGCAGTAAAAAAAATAATGCTTGAATAATAAATAAAATGGAGGCAAATGTATTTGCTGTAATTTTTTTAATATACATTTTAAGGCCTAATAAAATAGCACTGATCGTAAACCAGCATATATAATTATATAAAGGGATATGACCGTTTTCCCAAGACCAAAAGTTTAATTTAACCGCAACTGGTTCTAAAATAATATCAAAGCAGGTTGCAATGGCAGCCCCGCCAATTACCACAGCAATATTGAATGTCGTTGCGGATATATTTATATTCCACTTCCTTCGAAATAAATCAATGCATTGTGTTAGTAAAGATCCCGAACAAAATACAATGTTAAACCAATTGAAGCCTATTAAAAGTGGCACTCCGAAGAGCTTTGGGCCTAACACTTGGCCATATTGGTAATTCCCAAAAAGTAGTCCGGTATTCACTCCAATAATTTCTGTTGCCATACCAATGACAAAAGCAATAAAGAAAAAACCAATATATGCTCGAAAGAATTTTAATTGTGTAATAGAAAGCAATAAAAACATAATCAATAATACAACAGGTACGCTACTTACAAACCAATCTTTATAGGGCGTAAATAAAATACCGATCAATCCTGTTATGTGAAATAATAGGGCTAAAAAAATGGCGCTATGCTTTTTAAAATTAGGCATGGTATTTATCATTGATTAAATTAGCTACAATGTTTGCACTAGACAAACATAAGGGTATTCCTCCTCCTGGGTGAACACTGCCTCCAACAAAATAAAGTCCATTGATTGTCTTACTATCATTAGGATGTCGCATAAATGCTGCCATCTTACTATTAGAACTAGTGCCATACAAAGAACCCATGTATGAAGCGGTTTTCGACTCAATACTAACTGGCGTGAGCACCTCAGCGACCTCTATATAGGGTTCAATATTTTCTCCCATTATTTGATTTAATTTTTGAATGATTGCTTTTCGATAATACAGTGCTAAGTTAGTCCAATCTTGCCCATTATTTGCAGGAACATTAATCATGACAAACCAGTTTTCTTTACCAATTGGGGCATGTTTTCCAGGTTCTAATTTATTTGTGATATTAATGTACACGGTTGGATCATTAAATGGCAGTCCGGTATTAAAAATGGCATCAAATTCGGCTTGATAATCTGCACTAAAAAAAATATTATGTAAGTCTAAAGATGGGAAAGTTTTATTCATCCCCCAATAAAAAATGAAAGCACTGCTACTTCTTTCTTGTTTTTTTACTTTAGCTGCTTTACTTGCATCGTTTAATAAATTTTTATACGTAAAGTAAACATCCATATTACTCACCACAATTTCCGCATCATATACTTCCTGCTCCATCATTACGCCAGTTACGCTATTGGCTTTGGTTTGTATTTGTTGAACTGATTTTCCAAATGAAAATTGCACGCCTAGTTTAAGTGCTAAATGATACAATGCATTGGTTATGCTAATCATTCCGCCTTTAGGATAAAAAGCACCTTCGTTGTGTTCTAGGTGTGAGATTAAAGAAAGCATTGCAGGTGCCTTGTAAGGGTTGCTACCATTGTAAGTTGCAAAGCGATTAAACAACTGTACTAGTTTAGGAGAACTAAACGCAGTTTTATTATAATCATTTAAAGACTTAAATAAATAAGCCATTTTTACCTTGCTAAGTGCTTTAAAAATAGGCGCTTTAAAAAGCGTCTGAATGGTGTGTAAAGAATGTTTTAAAAAGATAATCGCAATGTGTTGGTATGCTGACTTCGCGTTATTTAAATATCGATATATATTTTGGGAAGGCTCGTTGGTTTTCTCCTTTAACTCCGCAGCAAAAGCATCCTTATTGGTATAGGCTTTTATGCAAACACCATCATCATAAAAATAATTGCAGGCCACCGCTAACTTTTCGTAGCTAAAATATTCATCGATAGGTTCGTTGGCTAAAGCAAATAGCTCATCAATTAAGTGAGGGCTTGTAAATAAACTCGGGCCGGCATCAAACCTAAAACCCTTAATTTCGAAATGACTCAATTTTCCACCTGGGTAATCATTTTTCTCAAAAACCTGTACATGATACCCTTGTAATTTTAGCCTGATGGCAGTTGCCATTCCACCCACGCCTGCACCAATAATAATTGCTTTTTTAGAAGACATATAATATTAAATGATACTTAATACTTGTAATAGCATAATTTTTTTTGATTATTTTAAATAACAATTAAACTAGCTAATTGTTGGTGTCTGTGAAGTTTAAAGTTTAAAAATACTAATCTCTTTTATAATACCTGAATTTATTAAAGAATATGGAGATAATTTAAGAGCTTTGAAATGCTTAAAAAAACATCAAAATGAATATTGTACTATTTGACGGGCTTTGTAATATGTGCAACAAAACGGTTTTATTTTTAATCAAATTTGATCAAAAAAATAATTTACATTTTGCGGCACAACAAACCAATGCGGGTGCAAAAATAATGAATCAGTACTTAATCAAACAAGATGCTCGATCTGTGATTTTTATTAAAGAAAATTTAGTTTATTATCAATCAGATGCCATCATCGAAATTGCCAAACTTTTATCAGGATGGCCTAGGATAGCTATATTAGCTATAGTTTTTCCTAAATTTTTGAGAAATAGGGTCTATGATTTGGTAGCCAATAACAGGTATAGATTTTTTGGGAAGCAAACGAGTTGTTCAACTCCATCTAAAGCAAACGAACATAAATTTATCAAAAATTAATTATCGTTTGTGCAAGGGTAGGTCAATTAAGCCTGATATTTTTTCTGCTAGCTTTTCGCCCTCTTTGCTAAAAGCCCAAAAAAATAATGCCTTGATGGAATGTGCTTTTTTGATGCTCTCTAAAGCTTCAATGCATAACCTTTGGGCTTAAAAACAAAAAAAGACCCATGATTTGACGTAAGTCCTTGATTTTCATGTAGCGGAGACGAGAGTTGAACTCGTGACCTCAGGGTTATGAAGATTTTTTAAGAAAATTAAGGCGTTGATTTGTAATGTGTTATGTTTTCACAAAATCGAAATCAACCTATTTCAGTCGAATTCAGGGGGTTCACGCAGAAGAACTTGATAAAAATTACATTAATAATGTCTTATTTAAATCTTCAATCAGGGAACAATAGCGAATCAATGATAAATAGCTATAAAAAATTAATATACGTTGCAATGATTTAGTATATTTGTCGACTAAAAATAATTCATGAAACAACTGCTTGTTCTATTTTCATTTTATTTATTCCTAAGTCCATCGGCACTAGGTCAAACAGCACCTCCAAAAAAACAATGGTTTGAGTCTATTCAATTAAGGGGCTACATGCAAGTACGTTACAATAGGTTATTAGAAACCAATCCATCGTTACAGTGTGCACAATGTGATAGAAGTTGGGGAGATAATGGAGGCTTTTTTATTCGACGTATGCGTTTGATTTTTAGCGGCCAAATAAGTGAACGTGTATACTTTTATATTCAACCAGATTTAGCTTCTAACCCTTCATCCACAGCTACACAATATGCTCAGATTAGAGATGCATATGTAGATGTAGGCTTAGATGCAAAAAACGAATTTAGATTGCGTATTGGTCAAAGTAAGGTTCCGTTTGGTTTTGAAAATATGCAATCCTCTCAAAATAGGATTCCTTTAGATAGAAATGATGCATTGAATAGTGCTGTTTCAAATGAACGTGATTTGGGGGGTATTCTTTTATTGGGCGCCCCAAAATATAAGAACTCTTTATGCTAGTTTGGTAAATGACGGATTGAAAGGGTCTGGCGATTATGGTGTTTTTAGTTTTGGTGCTTACAATGGGCAAACAGCAAATAGAGCTGAAGCAAACAACAGCCCTCATGTTGTTTCAAGGTTTTCATTTCCATTTGCAGTAAATAAGCAAATAGTTGAAATGGGTGTTCAAGCCTATACGGGTCAATATATTTTAACACCTGATTTGATTAATGCAGGTGTTAAGTTACCTGAAAGCCGTTCTTTTTTAGACCAACGTGTTGCTGGTTCATTTGTGTTGTATCCAAAGCCATTTGGTATTCAAGCGGAGTACAATATTGGAAGAGGACCTAGATTTAATAAAGAATCAGATTCTGTAGAAGTGTCATCGTTAAAGGGTGGTTATATTACAGCTTCGTATAAGACTCATAAAGGAAAGCATATTATTATTCCATTTTCGCGTTATCAATATTACCAAGGGGGTAAAAAACACGAAATGGATGCGATGGCTTATGATGTAAAGGAGCTTGAAGTTGGAGTAGAATGGCAGCCTAATAAAAATATTGAATTAGTTACTATGTATACCTTTTCTGATAGACGATTTGAGTCATTTAAAAATCAAAATAACCGCCAAAAGGGCAGTTTATTAAGGCTACAGTTGCAGCTTAATTTTTAGTGTTTTTTTACATCCCATACATTTAATTGTATGTCGTCAAAAAAAGTAGACTGTTTTATTATAATGCGTTGCATTTTGGCAAAACCTGCCCTAGAAACAAAAAAAGACCCACGATTTAACGTAAGTCCTTGATTTTCATGTAGCGGGAACGAGAGTTGAACTCGTGACCTCAGGGTTATGAATCCTGCGCTCTAACCAACTGAGCTACCCCGCCATTTCTTATCTTATTTAGATAATGGTTTGCAAATATAGAAGATTTTGTTTTCCTTTAAAAAAAATGACCAAATAAAAGCAGATTTCTGTTAAAATCGAATGAAGAAGAAAGAAAACTTAAAGCAAAAAATTACCATGGAGTTTAGCATGCGCTCTTCTCCTAAAAC
>CANJWU010000081.1 GCA_947478655.1 Sphingobacteriales bacterium
AAAATCCAAAAACAAATTTATTAGGAACTACTAAAGAAATTAATAAAGTATACACAGGCAAGCGCGCCGAGCAACTCATAAATGGCGTCACAAAAATAGTAATCAAGCGATCTTTCCAATTTTCAATATTGCGTGCAGACATAATTGCTGGCACGGCACAAGCAATACCCGAAATTAATGGCACTACCGATTTACCATTGAGGCCAAAATTTTTCATTAAGCGGTCCATCATAAAAGTAACACGGGCCATGTAGCCGGTATCTTCTAAAATGGCGATGAATAAAAACAATACTGCTATTTGTGGTAAGAATATCAATACCCCGCTCATGCCTGGAAGTATTCCCCCAATAATTAAATTGGTAAGAATTCCTGCGGGTAAAATGGATGTTAAATAATTTTCGATGCCTATAAAAGCATTTTCAATTACATTCATAGGGTATTGCGACCAATTAAAAATAGATTGAAATACACCAAATAAAATCACAAAGAAAATAAGTAAACCAAAAATACGATGGGTTAATATCGCATCTAATGTATTACTTCTTGTTTCCTCTAATGCTGGTTTATTTTTTCGAACGGTATCGCTTAAAATTTCGTTGATATAATTATAGCGATCAATGGTTTCTGCTACTTGTGTTTTGTTTGCATTGAAATTGTATTTTAAACCAATGGCTTCAATGGCATCTTTTTTTTCTTGCGTTAAATTATTTAACTCGTGGTAATGATGCGCTAATTCAAAAGCGGCATAATCATTATTGATATGAAAATAATTTTTTATTTCGTCGATTACTTCGGGCGCATAACCATGAATATGAATGGTACTGCTAGGTAAAGTTGGCTGTTCGAATTGCTGAACTATGGCATCTTTTAAAGCTATTATGCCCTGAAAGTCTCGTGCAGTAACGGCCACAACCGGCACTCCTAATTTTTCTGCTAGCAATGTTACATTAATTTCGATGCCCGATTGCTCGGCAACATCCATCATGTTTAAGGCTAATACTACAGGCAATTGTAAATCTATTAATTGCGTAAGCAACAATAAATTTCTTTTTAAGTTGGTGGCATCTACCACCACCACCACTACATTTGGATAGTCTGGATTTTTAGTCGAATTTAAAATTTCTAATGCAATGTGTTCATCTGCCGAACGCGGATACAAACTGTAAGTGCCAGGTAAATCAATTAAGGAAGCGGTAAGATTTTCGGTTAATTCGAGTTTACCGGTTTTGCGCTCCACGGTTACACCCGAAAAATTACCAATTTTTTGGTTGAGTCCGGTAAGTGCATTAAAGAGGGTCGACTTACCTGTATTTGGATTGCCAATTAAGGCAACATTAAATTGCTTATTCAATGGTTATCTAACTAAAATAGTAGCTGCTTCTTTTTTTCGGAGGCTTAATTTATAGCCCGAAACTTTAATAGCAATTGGGTCTCCGAGTGGCGCAATATTTGAAATTTCTATAGACTCGCCAGGCAAACATCCCATTTCTAATAAAAGAATAGAGGTTTCTTCGTCTGTAAATGAATCGATAGTGGCAACGGTCCCAATTTCAATATCCGTCAATTTCCTGAGTTCCATATCCCAAATTTAATGATGCAATTTATCGCTTATTTATAATAATTCCAAATAAAAGAAATTGGCAATAACTTGATTTTCAATTATTTAAAATAAATTTTAAGCTAAGCTTAAGATTGATGCGTAAAAACCGTCGTTTTTGCTTGGGTTTTAGAAAAGGTAGGGCAATTGCATTTTGATTTGCAAGCACCAAATAAAGTAGAGATCAATACCCCTACTAATAAAAGGGCTATTTTAATTTTCTTGGTTTCCATATTTAAAGATAAGCTTTTCTGCTATATTTTTAAAAAAAACAAAAGCCAATAAAACACCCAAAATGTTGGCTATTTGATCTTCCCATTCGGCAAAGCGAAAAGTGAAAAAATACTTCTGTGATAATTCGATGATACCTCCCCAAATAAAAGCAAAAACAAAAACTATTTTGTAGGTATTTTTTTTAAGTGCTGGATAAGCCGATTGCATTTTAAATCCAAACAACAATAAATTGGTGAGTGTAAAATAAAAAATGAAATGTACTAGTTTATCTGCACCTTCAAATTGCAACAAACCAATCTCGGGGAGTTCTTGAGGACGCTTGTCGCAAAGATAAGATAGGATGGCAAGCCATCCTATCCAAAATATATTAAACCTCCAAAAGCGCTTAGGCGCCGATGATTGATTGGTATGCATCTGCGTTTAACAATGCAGTTAATTCTGCAGCATCTTGAATTAAAATTTTCACCATCCAACCTTCGCCGTATGGATCACTGTTTACTAATTCAGGATTGGTATCTAAAGCTTTATTGAATTCCAATACTTCGGCAGTAATTGGCATAAATAAATCCGAAACCGTTTTCACTGCTTCTACTGTTCCAAAAACTTCTTCTTTGGCAATTGTTTTACCAATGGTATTGATGTCAACATAAACAATATCGCCTAATTCGCGTTGCGCAAATTCGGTAATTCCCACAGTGGCAACATCGCCTTCAATGCGGATCCACTCGTGGTCTTTGGTGTACTTTAATTCGGTAGGAAAGTTCATTGTGTTTTAATTTTTACCAAAGGTACCATTTTTTGCTAAAAAAGCTATGCCCCAATGTTAATTCTAATGCTAAAACCAAGGCTCGTAATGGCCGTTGGGAAGGAAGTCGAAATGAATGGCTTGGTTACTAAACGATCGTAAAATAGCCTTACTTGGAAACGCTGATTCAATACATATTCGGCCGAAGGTTTAATGCTAATGACCCTCGAACCAGAAATAACTTCAGATATTTTTTGGTCTAAGCGATGTACCACCCCTCTATTGTATCGAATACTAATATCACATTTGATATTCAAATCGTTTTTCAAAACGGTTTGCGAATTACCAATGGCAAATGGAATTTTTAAATTATTGGCAATGTAGCCAAAGCCAATATTGTATTCTTGTGTATTTAATTGTTCTAAACGCGTATTGGCAAAACTCACGCCAATATTTCTACCTTGTTTGTAATCGACATTAAAAGTCATGCTGTTTTTCATGGTCATGTCAATGCCAATAACCGGCGAAAATTGTTCGGTTAAAGTAATTTGTTGAATCTCGTATTCTGGCACAAAATTATTAGTCGATGCATAACGAATGGCTTGCGTGGTTGGTTTATTAAAGGCATTCACATTATAGGTAGAATTGTAGCCATGCGTCATCACAAAATTGGAGAAATTATCTGCAATAATTGGAATACGTATCAAGCCGCTGTAATTCACTCTCCAATTGGGTTTCGGGATTTTTGGGAAAGGAGATAAACTATAATTGGCTGCGTTTTTTCCAGCATAAGCCGATAAGAAAGCAGGAATAATTACTTGTTGCGAATATTTTCCAAAGCCATCATAAAAACCAGTAGAGTCAATGGTGGTAATGCCTCTTTCGTTGGCTAAGCGTTGCGAAATAATAAAACGATTGCTTTCAAAAGTATTGAAGAAAGTAGAAGCCCCATCGGAAGTTAATTTTTCGAATGCCGAATTAAATGCCATAAAGGACATGGTAAAATTACCCGTTTCGGTTGGTGCAAAAGATTGAAAAGTACCAAAGGTAGGGCTTAAAGGGTCGCTATTGTATTTAAAAAACTCGGCATAACTAAAACCCATCGAACGCTGCGCCGTTACATCAATACGCATGTCTGGTAATGGTTCTATCGAAGCGCGCAAACTTAATTCGGTACGATCGGTATGTGCATAGCGATTGGTGATAGAGTCGTAGGTGGTAATCCAACCATTTCGAGCTGCTGCAAAACGAATATCTTGTTGACCACCTAAAATAAAATTATAACCAGGCGCATTGTTATTTGCCCTACTCATACCTAAATAATCTGTTCCTGGAATATAACCTGGCAATACTTGTCCGCTGGTTTGACGATAAGTAATACCCACATTGCGCAACATAATTAAAGTGCGCGCCAAAACCTTGAACACATTTAATTGAGTAGCCGCAGCAGCAATACTATCTTGTTTGGCTTGCTCTTTGTCTTTGGCTTTAACAATTTTTAATTTTTCGAGTGGGTCGTTCGCATTTTTCTTCGCAGTAGGCTTAGATTTACTAGGCGAAATTAAGGGCTTTAAATAATTTGATTTTCCATATAAGGTCAACAAATTAAATTGCGGATTAACTTGTAAACTTCTAGAATTAGAAATAATATTTTCGAATTGCAAACTCGCCAGCGAAGCTGCCTTCCACTCGTAACGGCCATTGTAGCTGGTGCTCATGGTTACCCAATCAAGCATCGGTAATTTATTAATGGGCACTTGATAAGTAGCCGTAGTGGTTTGCGCAAACGAAGTGGTTCTACCCAAAGAACGCAAATTAAATAGCAAAGAATCTTTTTTCTCTTGCGTATCTAATCTACCCATTGGCTCATCTACCGTCGCTAAATTTGTTGCCGCATAATCAAACTTTAACGATTTTGTTAATTCGTATCGCACACCATATACCCTCGAAATTCTAAAATCTTTATTGAAGGTTGGCATAATTCCAATCATATTGGTATTGAC
This sequence comes from Sphingobacteriales bacterium, assembly GCA_947478655.1. Next base: position 4,580 of record CANJWU010000081.1, read on the forward strand.
ATTACGCACTTTGTTTTCGGTATAATTTCTGTCTACATCTACTCTAAAATCAATGGAAGTAGGCGAATAATTAAAATTAAAATCTTTGATTAATTTCAAAGCCGAACTTTTAATTATTTTATCAAAAGGTTTTACATTCACCGGATTATTCGAGAAATTATAGCCGATTGCGGCTTTGTATGTTTTCTGAATATCGTATTCGGTATTGAAACTTCTTTTCAATTGATCGGTATAAGCATAAGTGAAATTGAAATTTTCAATATCATAAATGCGTGGGTCGCGATCTTGCTTCACGCGTTCTTTTTTCACATTCGTAAAATTAATACTCTTGCGACGAGTATAATCTTCGGTAATGGCGCGAATAGAGTCTTGGTCTTTTTTCGATAAATCACTCAATACATTTTTCAATAATATATCGGGGTTACCTGGCGAAAATTGTGGTGTACTAATGGCTTGCGAATAACTTACATACATGGGCACTTTAATACCTGTAGAAGCTGGAAAGAATTTACCCAATTCGATATTGGTTGCTACATCCATTTGCACATCGTTTGAACGATTACGTTCCGATACTTTTTTATCGACCGAACCAAAACCATAGGTGCTTTTACTACCCGAAAGCGTTACATTGGCTAAATCTGCCAATTGCGCATTCACTCGCCCAACTGCAGCCCAGCCGCCTGCTTCATCAAAATCGGTTAAACGCAATTCGTTAAACCAAACTTGTACACATTTTGGGTCTTCTGGTACATTAGAAATATTTCTAACCCCCACCACAATCGATCGCACATTTCCTAAATCCGGATTTCCTTTAATCCAAACTTTATTTTTTCCATCTTGATATACAAAGTCGACGCCTACAGGTAGCTTCGCATTGTTACGCAATTGTTTTGCTAATTGTAAAACGGCAAATGGAATTTGTAATTTATTATAATCGGGCCAAATTTCTGCTGGCAATTTTTGACCAGGCAAAGTAACTTTTAATGGAATTTCGTATTCATAATAGTTATCCGAATAATCTAAACCAAAACGCACAAAAGCAGCCATCTCATCGTTGCGTAC
>CANJWU010000082.1 GCA_947478655.1 Sphingobacteriales bacterium
CGACTCACATTGTGAAAATGTGGATAATTTCTAAATTTTTTTTTGAAAAGAAGTTAGCAAAAGTGAAGAATAATACATTTCTTAGAGGTATGAAATAGACCGCTTTTCCTTTAGGAATAGGCTATACATAAAAAACTAAATATTAAAACTTAAATTTAAAACCATGAACAAAGCAGAATTAATTGACGCAATGGCGGCAGAAACACACATGACAAAAGCAGATTCAGGTCGTGCTTTAGATGCATTTTTAAATGCAACTACAAAATCATTGAAAAAAGGTGAGAAATTAACTTTAGTTGGTTTCGGTACTTTTTCAGTTACTAAAAGACCAGCAAGAGTAGGTCGTAATCCACAAACTGGTAAAGCAATCAAAATTGCTGCTAAGAAAGTTGCTAAATTTAAAGCAGGTGCTACTTTAGCTAAAGTGGTTAACAAGTAATTTTTAAAAAAATTATTTTAAAAAAAGCCTCGAATTTATTCGAGGCTTTTTTTTTATTTCTTTTCGAAAACTAATGAAACAGAATTCATGCAAAACCTTTTACCTGTTGGCTTTGGGCCATCATCAAACACATGGCCTAAATGAGCACTGCACCTTCCGCAAACAACTTCTGTACGGATCATGCCATGAGATTGATCTGTAATATATTGCACGCTATTTTCGGAATAAGTTTCAAAAAAACTAGGCCAACCACATCCACTTGCAAATTTACTATCCGATTCAAATAATTTATTTCCGCAGGCAGCGCAATAATAAAAACCTCTGTCAAAAAAATTATCATACTTTCCGGTGTAGGCTCTTTCCGTTCCTTTTTTTCGAGCAATTTCGAATAATGCTGGGCTTAAGGTTTTTTCCCATTCTTGTTCCGAAACATTTATTTTTTCTTTACTCGTTTTATTGAAATAGGGATTAGTAGGTGTAGTCATTTTTTTATTGGTTTGTTGTGTTTTGTTAATGGTGGAATTGGATGTGTTTACTTGTGCCCCACAATTTATGTTCAAGCAAATGGTTAATGCCACAAATGGTATAATTAGTTTCATTTTTTATATTTATTGGGTGCTACTAAATTAGACAAATACAACACAAATTTGTTTGACATAATTGGATTTCAACTCTTGGGGAAAAGTTGTGCTGTTTGGAGGGTGTATTTCTGCTTCAAAAACTTTTATTTGTCACAAAAAATAATATTTTTGTTATAGGCCGATTATCTGTAAATTTATTTACTAAGCCACTATTTACCTTTAAAAACAACTAATTTGGAACCTACTCAAACTAAAGATCCAGAATACTATCACAAGGTGGTAGATTGTCAATATGCTTGCCCTGCACACACACCAGTACCAGAGTATATTCGATTAATTGCTGCAGGTAAATATACCGAAGCTTATATGGTTAATTGGGAATCAAATGTTTTCCCTGGTATTTTAGGAAGAACCTGCGATCGTCCATGCGAACCAGCATGTCGAAGAGGTAGGGTAGAAGAAGAACCTGTTGCCATTTGTAGATTAAAACGCGTTGCCGCAGACCATAAATCGGATGTTACAGATTTAATGCCAATTATTCCCTCGGTAAAAAATGGTAAACGCATTGCCTTAATTGGTGGAGGTCCAGCTTCCTTAACAGTGGCAAGAGATCTAGCACCATTAGGTTATTCAATTGATTTATACGATAATCAAAACAAAGCAGGTGGCATGATGCGTAGTCAAATACCATCGTTTCGTTTGCCCGATTCGGTTTTAGATGAAGAGGTTGGTTATGTTTTAAATATGGGTATTGAAACACATTTCAATACTTATGTAAATAGTTTAAAAGAAATTACGGATAAAAAATATGATGCGGTTTTTATTGGTACCGGTGCACCTAAAGGAAAAGATCTTTCCGATTTGCCTGGAAGAAAAGAAGCAAGCGCAAATGTACATATAGGTATTGAATGGCTTGCCAGTGTTGCATTTGAGCATACCAATAAAATAGGAAAAAAAGTTATTGTGCTGGGTGGTGGAAATACTGCAATGGATTGTTGCCGTACTTCGCGTCGTTTAGGTGGCGATCAAGTGAAAGTAGTGGTAAGAAGTCCATTCTCCGAAATGCGCGCATCGGAATGGGAAAAAGAAGATGCATTACACGAAGATATTCCAATTATTGATTGTCATGTGCCGCAAAGTTTTGTGGTGGAAAATGGCAAACTAATGGGAATGAATTTCGATAAAGTGCATGCGGTTTACGATGACAATGGAAAGCGTAAATTAGTAAGCACTAATGAAGCACCTGTGTTTATTGAAGCAGACGATGTCTTAATTGCTATTGGCCAAGAAAATACTTTCCCTTGGATAGAAAGAGATTTGGGATTGGCATTCGATGAATATGGAATGCCGGTAGTAGATAAAAACACTTTTCAATCTACCAACGAAAAAATATTTTTTGGTGGAGATGCGGCATTGGGTCCTAAAAATGTAATTACTGCAGTAGCACAAGGACATCAAGCAGCCATTTCTATCGATTTATTTTGTAACCAACAATCATTAACAGAAAGACCAAGTCCATATGTAAATTTGGTCAGTCAAAAAATGGGTATTCATGAATGGAGTTACGACAGTGATGTGGTAACAGACAATAGATATATTGTACCACAAGTGAATAAAGAAATTGCACTCAAAGACCGTAAGGTAGAAGTAGAGCTAGGCTTTGATGGCTTACATGGCTACAAAGAAGCCAAGCGTTGTTTAAATTGTGATGTGCAAACCGTGTTTACAGAAAATAAATGTATAGAGTGTGACGCCTGTGTTGATATTTGCCCAACGGCTTGTATTTCTTTTACATTTAATGAAGACGATGAAAATACATTGAGAAATAAACTTCAAGTACCTGCCTTAAATTTAAGTCAAGATTTATTAATCTCGGCACCATTACCTACCCAAAGAGTAATGGTGAAAGATGAAGATGTTTGTTTGCATTGTGGTTTATGTGCAGAGCGTTGTCCAACATCTGCATGGGATATGCAAAAGTTTTTTTATACTACCAGTAAAGCAGGAAATCAATGTCAGTAAATAATTTAATTAATAATTTTGTAGTTCGATTTGCTAATGTAAATGGAACGGGATCTGCTTCTGCCAATTATTTATTTGCAAAAGCAGTTTTTAGAATGGGCATTTTTGCTACTCCAAAAAACATTTTTCCTTCTAACATTCAAGGTTTACCTACTTGGTACGATGTACGAGTGTCTGAAAAGGGCTACCTAGGCCGAAGAGAGGGCGTTGATATGATGGTGTCGGTGAATCCACAAAGTATGGCTAACGACATTAAAAGTGTAAAAACAGGGGGTTATTTTTTATATGATAGCACCAAAGATTTACCAGAAAATTATATCAGAGAAGACATCAATTATATTGGAGTACCCTTAATGGAAATGTGTATTAATGAATATGCAGATCCAAGACAAAGACAATTATTTAAAAACATCATTTATGTAGGAGCACTTGCGGCACTCATGAATATTGAGTTTGAAGTATTGGAGCAATTATTTAAAGAGCAATTTGCAGGCAAAGAAAAATTAATTGCTCCCAATGTAAAAGCGCTACAATTAGGAATGGATTATATCAAACAAAATTATGCATATCCATTGCCTATTCGATTAGAAAGAAGAGATTTAATCGGAGATAAAATTTTAATTGATGGAAATTCTGCTTGTGGTTTAGGTGCCGTATATGGAGGCGCAACAGTAGCGGCTTGGTATCCTATCACCCCATCTACCTCTGTGGTTGAAGCCTATTCGGAGTATGCCAATAAATACAGAGTAGATCCTAAAACAGGTAAAAATAATTTTGCAATTGTTCAAGCAGAAGATGAGTTAGCAGCCATTGGAATGGTGATTGGTGCTAATTGGAATGGGGCAAGATCTTTTACAGCAACCAGCGGGCCAGGTGTTTCTTTGATGAACGAATTTTTGGGCTTAGCTTATTTTGCGGAGATTCCTACTTTGCTCATTGATGTGCAAAGAAGTGGACCTTCTACAGGTATGCCAACCAGAACACAACAATCAGATATTACGATTGCGGCCTATGCATCGCATGGCGATACTAAACAGGTGCTAGTCATTCCAAGTACCCCAAAAGAATGTTTCGATCTTACTGCCGATTCGCTTGATTTAGCAGAGCATTTGCAAACGCCAATTATCATGCTAACCGATTTAGATTTGGGAATGAATGATCATGTTTCGGAGCCACTTGTTTGGGACGATACTCGAAAATATAACAGAGGAAAAGTATTGAATGCCGAAGACCTAGAAAAAATGGGTCGCTTTGGAAGGTATTTAGATGTTGATAATGATGGCATAACTTATCGAACTTATCCTGGCACGCATCCAACTAAAGGTTCGTTTTTTACGCGTGGTACTTCTAGAGACGAATACGCTGTATATACCGAAGACAGTGGCGCTTACGTTCAAAACATGGAACGCTTACAATTGAAATGGGAAACCGCAAAAACATTGGTACCTGCTCCAATCATATACCAAGAAAAAAATAAATCTACCATTGGATTTATATTTTTTGGTACTACTTTATTTGCAGCCGAAGAATCGATGGATATGTTAGCCGAAAATAATATCACAATAGATGCTATGCGTTTAAGAGCTTTTCCATTTAACAATCAGGTATCTGATTTTATTGAATCGCACCAAAGCATTGTGGTGATTGAACAAAATAGAGATGCGCAAATGAGAAGTTTATTAATCAATGAGTTGAATTGTAATCCATCAAAAATTAAATCGATTTTAAATTACGATGGTATGCCCATTACCGCAGACATGATCGTAACTCAATTTCATCATTTATCATTATAAGAATAGCCCAAGCATATTATGACTTATATCAAACCAAAATTTCGTCATCCTTCTTTACCTAAAAATGATTTAGGCTATACCAAAACAGTGTACGAAGGTTCTTTATCTACACTTTGTGCAGGTTGTGGCCACGATTCAATCAGTGCGGCCATTGTACAGTCTTGTTACGAATTAGCGCTTGAGCCGCATCGTATTGCTAAACTTTCGGGCATTGGATGTTCTTCTAAAACACCTGCTTATTTTTTGAGTCAATCGCATGGTTTTAATTCTGTGCATGGTAGAATGCCTTCGGTTGCAACCGGTGCTAGTTTAGCCAATAAAGATTTAATATATTTTGGTGTTTCGGGCGATGGCGATACCGCGTCTATTGGTATGGGACAATTTGTGCATGTGGTAAGAAGAAATTTAAACATGGTTTATGTTGTCATGAACAATGGATGTTATGGATTAACTAAAGGACAAGATTCGGCAACAGCAGACGAAGGCTCTAAAAGTAAAGCTGGATCGGTGAATTTATTTAATGCCATAGATTTGCCAAGTTTAGCTTTAGAACTAGGTGCCACATTTGTAGCACAAAGTTTTTCTGGCGATAAAGCACAACTTATTCCACTAATTAAAGCAGCCATCAAGCATCCTGGTTTTGCGCTTATCAATGTTATTTCGCCTTGTGTAACTTTTAATAATAATCCGGGCTCGACTAAAGCATACGATTATGTAAGAGAACACCTCGACGCAACTTCAACAGTAGATTTTATTCCTTTGCAAGAAGAAATTA
>CANJWU010000083.1 GCA_947478655.1 Sphingobacteriales bacterium
CCCGAAGCTTTTTTCCATTCTTCTACACGAAAGGCCACCAAATAACGACCCACTTTAGTAGGAATAAAATTGATAATACCTGTTTTGATATTCATCGTTAAATCGGGTACGCCATCAATATTATTATAATATAAATTGTATCCTGGTGCGTAATCGATTAATGTGAAAGGCTTAGTTGTACCAGAAGCATAAGATTGTGCAACATAGTAAACCATTGAGTCGCCGTTAGGATCCACTATATTCCAATTTAAAGTATAAGGTTTACCCACGCAAAAGAAAGCGAGTGGCGCTTTTCTAAACTCTGGAGAAGAATTAAATCGTGTTGGTGCAGTAGAATTTAAACGCGGAAACTCCATGGTAAAAACAATACCCGCACCAGAAGAATTCAATACATTGGTTACACCGGGGTTTCTGCAACACTCTCCACTAGAAACATAATATCCAGTAGCAGAGTTAAATGCCGACAAGTTAATTGATGCAGATTCGTAGGTCCACTTTTCTATTTTCAAATCGGCTCCCGGAGGCGGACAATCTTTTGGGTCGTAGGCTATAGCCACTTGTGAAATTTTGTTCACCGTCATAGTAGACGTAGGCGCTGCACTATTATCTGAATTCTTATAAATACCAAAATTATATGAATTAGCTAAAGTAATACCAGTTACGTCTCTGTATGCTACTAATCTAAATTTATATAAATCATTTCCTAAAGAAATTAAAGTCATATCATAACCCACACAATGGGAAGCTTTGGCTGTTCCAGAGAAAAGAAATAAAACTAATGAAAACAGGTAAATTATTTTTTTCATAAAAATTGTTTTTAATAAATCGTATAATACAAATACGATGCCAATGTTATATTATTCTATTTTTTACTAACGTTTTACAGCTATGGTGCCTTTAACTAATAAGTTTTTTCGTCCAAGACCCGATGCATTCACTATATAAACGTAAGCACCTGGTAGCACTAATTCTCCGGTGGTATCTTTACCATCCCAAGTAAATTTTGGATCGTCAGATTTAAATACTTCTACTCCCCATCTATTGAAAATGCTAATTTCGAATTTATCAACGTTTGTATAGAATACACTTAAACTAGCATTATCTTGTCCTCCTGGACTAAAAATTTCTGGAACATAAACTAATGTTCTGTTATCGTCACAAACCCTTACATTTTTAGTTTTACTAACAATACAATTTGAATCGTTGATAACAGATAAAGTAACTAAATAATAGATAGAACCATTTGCATAGAAATGGATTGGATTTGCAACTGTATCTGATAAATTATCATCACCAGACCAAACATACCTAAAGTTATTACCACCATTAATACTACCCGTTACACTTGAGATAAATTGCGTGAATTTGCCTTTGCAATTCAATGAATCTACCCAGAAATCGATATCTGGTTGGTTAAACAATTTGATGATCGTATCTTTTTTAGTCCAACATCCTGTATTTTTATCATTGATTTTTAACTGAATTCTATAATATCCATCGCCCGGAGGGAAAACATAATTCACTGTTTTTGTAGTAAAATTCAAAGTGTTATTTGGAATCACATCTGGATATTCATTGATAGTCCATTCCCATGCAGTATCCACACCAGAGAAAATGGTAGGGAACATGACTATAGGTTCTCCAGCACATTTTGTATTAATTACAATGTCATAATCCATTGGAGGACGAACGGTAATATCTTTTCTTATTACGGTATTACATCCATTGATTGGATCTGAAACAGTTATGATTACTGTTTTAGGACCAGCAAATTTGTAGATATGAATTGGAAAACGATCTGTTGAAATTGTGTTCGCATCTAATTCCCATAAATAGGTAAAACTATTGGTATCCGAATTTGGCGCAAACTTTAAAGTAAAATCTACTGGGTCGCCAATACAAACTGAGTCTGGATCGAACTTAACGGCAGGAGAAATTTTAAATGATTTACTTCCAGAACCTGAACATCCTTTAGCATCTTCTATGTCTACACGTAAATCTACAAACCTACGACCGGCTAATTTTGTGGCTGGCATTTCGTAACCACCTTGATAAATTAAAGATCCTGTAGTGTTATCATACCATTGAACCGTATTAAACGGTAGCGTTAAGAAATAAGGTTTTATTTTTATGGTATCTTCCTGAGAAACACACATACTGGTGTCGCCAAGAATCTCTACATATGGCTCGCCAGTTTGGATCGTGTCTTTTAAAATAGTTTCGCACCCATTTACATCGATTACTCTTAATTGCACACCGAATTTTCCGCGACCTAAACCACCGCCACCATCAGAAGCAAAAATCCATTTAGTTGGATTGACTAAATTTAATGAATCGTAGGTAAGTGTCATTAATCCATTATCACCTGTCCATTCATAAAATTGAATGTGGGGTGTAGTTGGACTGACCAATGCGGTTAAATTAATAATAGAACCTGGACATGCGGAATCGTGAACTAATTTTACATCTGGCAAAGGCCAAACTAAAACAGAATCTGAAATATCTATTCGGCAACCTTTAGAATCTATTACAGTAAAAGTAAATTTCTTTACGCCAGGAGTTGGATAAGTATAACTCACCGTATCGTTGTTACCAGCTGCAAAGCCTTCATAGCCTAACCATCTTACAGTAGTATATGGAGGAATACCTCCGTATAAGGTATCTAAGTAAAACTGTGTTGGTGTACCTAAACAAACGGTGTCATAATGAAATGCCGCAGTTATTTTTTGATGGAAAATAGTATCAATTGTGGAAACAGAATTACACTTGATGGTATCATAGCTTTCCACTTTATAATAGGTTGTATCATTACATAAATTATAATTATCAATTGCAGAAGTATTGGTGGTATCTCCATCTCCATCTATAATGGGCACCCAAGTATATGGGTTGATGGTTTCACTTCTATAAACAGTATAACCTTTATTAGATGAAAATTTAAAAGAGCGGATGCCGTTCCATACTAACCTTGCTTGATTACTTCTAGCAAAATTTGCCGTCAATCTCATTGGACGAACTGGATACACTTCGTCGTCTACCCCACATAAATTTACTGCGCGCACATAATATTCGGATGTATCTCCTTTAGGTGGATTAAAATCAATATAATCATATAGTTTTCTATTCGTAGTAGAATGGATCATTATATTATCTCTATATATTTCATAGCGCACAAAGGTATTGGTGTCGCCTGAAGAAATACCCCAACTTAGAAATACATTTTTAGTTTCTTGGTTATAAGTTATACATTTAATTGGAGGAGATAAATAAAAATTAGGCGGCATAATATTGACCGCAAAAGTTCTAATGGTTTTTGCTGGTACACGGCAAAAATTATCTTTCGCAGAGACAACGAAATTATATAAACTAGATTCTAATCCATTACAATTATCTGCCTTGTCTAAGTTAGAGCATTTAGTAGGCCAATATAACCAGACCGTATCGTTAAATTGTGCACCAAAATTATAACCATATCCAAAAATTTCACCCGGTACATTTTGAATAGGAACAGGTTTCACATTATCTGTAAAATTGTAAGTAAAACTATTTTTCTTTCTAGATAACATAGCACATGGTGGAAATGGACAACCCAAAAGCGTGTCTGCGTTTAGCGAACCCATGGCAATTCCATTTACGGTAAGGTCAATACTTTGTGGACTTAAACCCGCACCTGCACCAGCGAGCGAGTCGCGAATAACAATGGGTATGCGTAAGGTATTACCAGCAGTGACTTCTATGTAATTTGATTTACCTCCAGCAAACGGAGGATAAACTGTAGGAAAACGATTGGTATTTTGATTTGCATTTGGTACAAGAATTACTACTTGAAAATCTCGGAAAACCTCTGAAACTTTTTGATCACATTTGTAAGAAGAAACTTTAATTACAGAACAAAATGCACCCGCTGTTAATGGCTTAAATTTAAATTCTCCAGTTGCATGATTATAGGTGTATTGACTTGATGATAATGCAAAAGGATTATTTTTATTGTACACATCGTAGTTCAACCAAATTTCTGCAGGATCTTGTTTAACATTAGGATTCAAACCAGGATCTACGATAGGGTCATCCAAATCGTAGTATAAATTATCTAAGTCTAAATCGATCGCATTGTTATTAAAAATAAAATCTTGTCCTGAAGTATAAAGCAATGATGCAGGCGATTCGGTAAATGTGGGTGCGTTATCAAAACAAGAAGCAATTGGTTTTGCAGTGGTCGAACCATTTGGATAAAATGGATACATATTGGTTATTAAAACCATTGATCCACCTACAATATTATCAGATGGATTTCTTGCATTTTGATCCCAAGTAAAACGAATAGGTGTATTGGCGTCTGTTGGAGGAGCAATGCCATCAAAATCGATGATGCCAGTTTCATAAACGTGTTTTTCTACCGCGCCTTTTTCTCCTGCAGCACAGTTAAGCGGATCTGAAGTTGGATAGGAACAAGTTGGAGAAATATCTTTTTGAGAAACTCTTGTTAATTTTATAGATTGATTGTTAGCTGTTGGTGCATTAAGCAATCCAACATTTTTAGTGGTACTCAGCACCCCATTCATGTTCCAAACTTTTAATTCGTCTGTTGCACCTAAACAACCTACACAACCGGTACAATCGCGATATACGACAACCGTAAATTTATATTTTTGGATACCGCCAACATTCACGCATTTCCATGTAATTTCACCACCTAATAAATGGGAAGCTTGTGAAGAATTTACATTTGCAGTGATGAAAATGCTTAGCAATAAAAGAATTCGAAGTATGCTCTTCATAGGTTTAAATTTTGACCAAATGTCAAATATAAACAATTTTAGTGCCAAAAAAAGCGGTTTTGAAAGAAGTTTATTAACAAAACTGTAACATTAAATTTTTGAAGCTCAATTAAGTACCATGCCATCTGTCGGCTTTAGTAAAATTTATAAATAAAAGTGCAGTTTTGAAGGCTAAAAGCATATTTTTTTATTTTTTTTAGCTAAAACTCATTAATTTTTCCGTTATTTGCGTCCGTTAATTGGTTCGGTAGCTCAGCTGGATAGAGCAACGGTTTTCTAAACCGTAGGTCATAGGTTCGAATCCTATCCGGACTACAAATAGTACAAAACCTTCCCCTATCGGAAGGTTTTTTTTATTTTAAGCATTATTTTTGTTCGCTAACACTCTTGTAATTAGCTTTAATTTAGCTTAAAATCAAGATTTTTTTTGGAGGTCGTATCGGAAATACTATATTTGCAACCCGCCGGTGAGATGCCTGAGAGGCCGAAAGGAACAGTTTGCTAAACTGTCGTACGGGTAACTGTACCGAGGGTTCGAATCCCTCTCTCACCGCAAGCTTTAAGCCCAATTCTGAAAGAATTGGGCTTTTTGTTTTAAAAAAAATCTTGAAACGCCAGTTTCAAAAGGTTTTTTTTAAAACAAAAAGACCCCAAGCTGCGCAGCAGCTTGGGCTTAAAGCTTGAACCTCCAAAGGTGCCTAAGGGATCAGCGAAGCGAAGCGAGCTAATCCCGAAAGCAGCGCAGCTGCAAAAAACACAGCTCCTTGAAAATCAAACCATAAGCAGCTATTTAAAAAAAAGAATTGCGTCCACCATA
>CANJWU010000084.1 GCA_947478655.1 Sphingobacteriales bacterium
CTTAACACACCTGGGTTTGGCGGTGCAATACATGCACTTGCCGCAACTATGGTAATTAAATAATCTTCTGTTTCGCCAGAGTTACCAAAGTTGGTACAAGCCGAAGTAGAATCGTTTGTTGAATTAGCTGATCTTGTTCTGATACGCATACCGGTAATACCTGCTTGCGCATTTGCAGGAATACTGATGTTATTATTGATTACGGTTCCAGTTGCAGAAGTTAAACTCAATTGTTTCCATTCTGAATTTTCGAAAATTCCATTTCTATTGTAGTCAATCCACACCGATGATTTTACCGAACCAGTAAATTTATTACTCAAGGTATAAGTTTCGCCTTGCGTTAAACTTGCAGTGGTATTTCCTGAAGCCGGATACGCAATGTAGCTGCCGGTTGCACAGCCTGTGCTACCTTTTGCTAAAGTAGTATTTGTGAAAGAAACCGAATCAATCGCAGTTCCTTGACCACCTGTACAACCACCACCTAAACTAGTTGTGCAATAGCAATTGTAAAAAGGATTCATCGTTACATTAACCGAAGTAGAAGTATCTTTTTGTCCATTACATTTGATAATACAAGCGTAATATTTTGCAAGGGCCTGGTTTGTTTGATAAGAAACCGATGTTGCACCAACAATGGTATCCCAAGAAGTATTATTAGTAGAAGATAACCATTGGTAGGTTAAACCTAAACCAGTACTTGAACCCGAAAGCGACAATGTAAAGTTAGATCCAACACAAGTTGAAATCGCTGAACTTAAAGCGGTACCTGCATTTGGAGGCGTAGTACAAGCAGGAGCTGTAGTAATTGTTAACTGAATGTTTGGTCTAAAATTAGTTAAGGTTCCATTGGTAGTTGGAAGGGTACTGCTATTCGCAGCACTTTGCCAATATTGTGTGCTATTCGCAACTCCTTTAGTAGAAAATCTAAATCCTTTAGCAAGTGCAGTTAAATCTGAACCATTTGTTCCGCCAGAATTTGTTTCAATAATAATTTCAATATTACTTTGATTAGCATGTAAAAAAGGCGTGCTGAAAGTAATCGGCACCCAAGTATTTTTTACAAACAAAGTTGAATTTAAAGTATCAGCAAAAACTAGGGTAGCGCCAGCTTCTTCAGCAGCTACAGTACTTGCAGTAAAAGTAGTATCTGCTACTTCTTTGATGTAAATTTTTACAGGCGTTCTGCCTGGGTTTAAAACGGTATCGCAATAAAAAGCTAAGCCGCTAATATTACCAAGCGAACCAACTTCTGCTTGTGTATATTTAATCGCGGTTCTTTCGTAAGAACGATTACTACCTAAAGGTTTTCTTCTGATAGTTGAAGCGGAATTACCAGTAACGGTTACTGCTGTATTTGCAGTTGGTATGGTAACGGTTGTTTGTGCTATTAATTCTGAATGAATGAATAGTATAGCGCAAATCAAAAAGAGTAATTTTTTTAATTTCATAAAATTGATTTAGTGTAATATTAAAAGTAAATAAAATCTGCGTAATGTTTCAATAAAAAGGCGAATTGCTAAAAAATATAGACAAATCGAGGATATTTTGCATCTTTGATACATTTAATGGCCCTTTAGTTTAATGGATAGAATGGGAGATTCCGGTTCTCTCGGTACAGGTTCGATTCCTGTAGGGGCCACTTTTATTTCGTTTTAAAAAACATCCATGAAAATTGCACCCTTAAAAAAATATTTATTCCTTATTTGTTGTTTTCCATTTACACTTTTTGCGCAAAATTTTGCGGTGAAATTCAGTGTCGATATGCACCAACAAATTATTGCTCCAACGGGGGTGCATGTAGCAGGTAATTTTCAGAACGAAGCAGGGTTTAATTCGGATTGGGATCCGGCCGCTACTTTACTAACGGATGCAAATGCAGATAGCATTTACGAAGTAATATTGAATTTTCCGGCGGGCTATTATGAATATAAATTTGTGAATGGTAACACTTGGGCAGGGGCCGAAAACCCTCCGCTGTATTGCAGCGTGGGCAGTACTTTTAACCGTTATCAAACAATTACTAATGCTATTAATTTACCTATTGTAGCTTTTAATAAATGTAATTTACCCAGTACTAATTATGCTACTTATTGGTGGAACGATGCAGTGTTTTATGAAATATTTGTGCGTAGTTTTTACGATAGTAATAACGATGGCATTGGAGATTTTCAGGGCATCATTCAAAAATTAAATTACCTAAATGATGGTAATCCAAATACGCATTCGGATTTAGGAATTACAGCATTGTGGCTCATGCCCATGATGGCATCGCCAAGTTACCATGGCTACGATGTAACAGATTATTATGCAGTAGAACCCGATTATGGAACGATGGCAGATTTTGAAGCACTTTTAGATAGCGCGCATGCACACGGTATCAAAATCATCATCGATTATGTCATGAATCATACCTCTAATCAGCATCCATGGTTTACACAATCGGCCAATAATGTAAATAATTACCGTAATTGGTATGTTTGGAGCCCCACAAATCCAGCCTTTTTAGGCCCATGGGGCCAAACGGTATGGCATAATTTAAACAACAGCTATTATTATGGGCTTTTTTATAATGGCATGCCAGATTTAAATTATGATAATGCAGCAGTTAAAACCGAAATGTTTAAGGTGAGCGATTTTTGGCTCAACAAAGGGGTAGATGGTTTTAGGTTAGATGCCATTAAATATTTAGATGAAGATGGAACGGTGTTAGAAAATACGCCAAGTAATTTTATGCTTTTGCAAGATTTCAACGCTTCGTATAAAAAAACAAATCCAAATGCTTTTGCCATTGGAGAAGTTTGGTCCGCAACTCCATCAATCGTGCCTTATGTCGAAAATAATAGACTCGATGCTTGTTTCGAATTTGGTTTGGCAGGCGCAATTTTAACTTCGGTAAACAATAAAAATACAGAGGCAATTAAAAATCAAATTAAAGTGGTCGCGCAAGCCTATCCGAGTTTACAATACGGCACATTTTTAACAAATCACGATCAAGACAGGGTATATACCCAACTAGGAAACGATACTAGCAAAATGAAACTAGCGGCAGCCCAATACCTAACGCTGCCAGGCGTTCTATTCATTTACTATGGCGAAGAAATTGGCATGATTGGTTCGGGTGCAGACGAAAACAAACGCAAACCCATGCAATGGACTGCGGGTACTAATGCAGGCTTTAGCACACATCTTCCATGGCAAACAATTGGTGCAAATTACGCAACTAATAATGTGCAAACTTTAAGTGCAAATAAAAATTCTATTTGGAATTATTATCAAAAATTAATTCAAGCCAGAAACGAAAACGAAGCCTTAAGAAAAGGTTATGTTTTATTATTAGCCAATCAAAAAAATACCAACATAGCCTTTGCAAGAATTTATAATCAAACAGCTATTTTGAGTGTAAGTAATTTTTCGAATACCAATACCACCGACAGTTTATCTTTAGGCATTTCGACTTTAAATGCAGGTAATTACCAAGCAAGTAATTTATTAACTGGCGAAAATTTAGGCATCATAACCATCAATAATGTAGGTGGTTTTGATAATTGGGCAATTCTGGCAAACACGCTCAAAGCCAGCAGTAATTTGCTAATTAAGCTTACGAATACGAATACCGGACTCCTGTTAGATAAAGCAAAATTATTTACCATGTATCCAAATCCCGCGCAAACACACCTTCAATTTAATTTAATTACTGCCGATGGCGATGTTGATTTAGTCATATATGATAGCAATGGTATGCAAATGCAATCACAAAAAATCAATCATGCCAACCAAAATATTAATATTGAAAAACTAGCAACAGGTGTTTATTTCGTAAAAATTTCGAATAAAAAATTTACGCAGATAGAAAGATTGCTTAAGCAATAACTAAATTTGTTGAAAATGTACGTGATCGTTTTTGCTTGTAATTTTTACAGGGTACTGTAATTTTAATGCAAAATTAAAATCCAAATGTCCAGCTGGAAAATTAAAATAAACTGGGAAATTATATTTTTTACAAACCCCTAAAATTATTTCTTCGACCGTGCTACCAAATGGAATTTCGTGGTCTTTCATAGCCGTCATACCTCCTATTAATAAGCCTTTCAGCCCTTTTAATTTTCCTGCACGATCTAAACTAATCATCATTCTATCGATGTGATATAAATACTCGTCGAGGTCTTCTAGAAATAATATTTTACCATGGGTATCAATATCACTAGCGCTTGCTTGCAATGCATAAATTAAAGATAAATTTCCGCCAACTAAATTTCCTTCTGCATCGCCAGCTTTATTAAATGCTGAAACTGGAAACGAAATTTCATTGCTTTCGCCCATTAATGCGCGGCGCATCGAATGCAAAGTTTCATGATCTATTTCAGTAGGGAAAAGCGAAGGCATGGAACAATGAATACTCGCAACACCCATTGCAGATAAATGCGAATGCAAAACGGTCACATCCGAAAATCCGCAAATCCATTTTGGATTTTTTAAAAAATGGTCCCAGTTGATATCGTCCATCATTTGCATGGTACCATAACCGCCTCGAGCACATAAAATGGCAGCAATGTTTTCATCATCTAAAAATGCTTGAAAATTAGCTAATCTTTGTTCGGCTGTACCTGCAAATTGATGATGGGACAAACCAATGCTGCTTCCTAAAACTACTTTTAGGCCCCAACTTTCTAATAAATTGATGGTAAATTGCAGTGCAGCTGCATTTATTTTACGCGCGGTACTTAAAATACCTATTGTATCGCCTTTTTTAAGGTTTCTTGGAATGTGCATTGCGTTTAAAGCATTATCTTTGCCAAATTATATATTAATACCAAAGTTTTGGAAGATCAATTTAAAAGAACCACCGTTACCGCTGCTTTACCATATGCAAATGGTCCGGTTCATATAGGCCATTTGGCAGGTTGCTATTTGCCTGCAGATATTTACGCGCGTTATCTTCGTTCTAAAGGTAAAGATGTGAAATTTATTTGTGGTTCCGATGAACATGGCGCCGCAATTTCTATTAGAGCAAAAAAAGAAGGCATTAGCTCGCAACAAGTTATCGATAAGTACCATAAAATGATGGGCGATGCTTTTAAAGATTTTGGTATTTCTTTCGATATATACGCTAGAACTTCATCTCCAACACACCATGAAACTGCTTCCGAATTTTTCACCAATCTTTACGAAAAAAATATTTTTTCGGAAGAAATAACGGAGCAATATTACGACGAACAAGCAAAACAGTTTTTAGCAGACAGATATATTGTGGGCACTTGTCCAAATTGTAATAACGAAAATGCGTACGGAGATCAATGCGAAAATTGTGGTAGCACTTTAAATGCAACCGATTTAATCAATCCGCATTCTACTTTGTCTGGCGCCGTGCCAATTTTAAAAACAACTAAAAATTGGTTCTTGCCTTTAGATAAAATGCAAGGCGATATCGAAAATTACATTGATTCCCATAAAGACTGGAAAGCCAATGTATATGGGCAGTGTAAGTCGTGGTTAAACCAAGGTTTGCAACCGCGCGCCATGACACGTGATTTAGATTGGGGCGTAAAAGTGCCATTGAAAGAGGCCGAAGGAAAAGTTTTATATGTTTGGTTTGA
>CANJWU010000085.1 GCA_947478655.1 Sphingobacteriales bacterium
CGAGTTGGCTTTCATAAAAAGCATGTCTTTTCTTTTCAGATAAAATATGCAACATTTTACTGCGTTCGTTTCTTTCTGCAATAGGAACCACCCCATCCATGGTAATGGCTAGCGTGTCGGCTCTTTCAGAATAAGTAAATACATGTAAATAAGAAATGGGCAATTCGTTGAGGAATTGATATGTTTCTAAAAAGGCTTCTTTGGTTTCGCCCGGAAATCCAACAATTACATCGACACCGATGCAAGCATCTGGCATCAATGTTTTAATTTGATTAACCCGATCGGTATATAATTCGCGCTTATATCTTCTGCGCATCAATGCTAATATTTTATTAGATCCAGATTGTAATGGAATATGAAAATGCGGAACAAAACGATTGGAACTAGCCACAAATCGAATAATATCATCCGATAATAAATTAGGTTCGATAGAAGAAATACGAATACGATCTAAACCTGTAACGGTATCTAGGGCTTTTACTAAATCAAAAAAAGTGCCCTGCTCTTTATCCCCAAAATCTCCAATGTTTACACCTGTTAATACAATTTCTTTGGTTCCCGTTGCGGCTATCTGTGTTGCATTGGCTAGCACATTTTTGATGGTATCGCTCCTACTATTTCCTCTTGCCAAAGGAATGGTACAAAAAGTACAAGTATAATCGCAACCATCTTGTACTTTTAAAAAGGTACGCGTTCGATCGCCGTAAGAATAAGAAGAAATAAATTCGGTAGCCTGTGCTATGGGTTGGTTATATACTTTCGCTTTAGGCGTTTTTTGTAAATCATTTAAATAATCGAGTAATTGAAATTTTTCGGATGCCCCTAAAACCAAATCTACGCCCGGTATAGTAGCTATTTCTGCTGGTTTTAATTGCGCATAACATCCAATAATAACGATAAAAGCAGCTGGCGAAATTTTCAGTGCTTCTTTTACTACCTTTCGGCATTTCTTATCGGCATTTTCGGTTACCGAACAAGTATTGATCACAAAAACTGCAGGTGTATCGGTAAATTCGACTTTTTGATAGCCACTATCTTCGAATAGGCGACCAATAGCGGATGTCTCGGAGTAATTTAATTTACAGCCAAGCGTATAAAATGCTACTTTTTTTTGCGCTACCATTATACAAAGATAAGATTTTGAGCCAAGCAGCTAAATAATATTTCAGGTAAATTAAAAGTCAAAATCTAATGAAATTTTAACGCCAAAAGGAGTGATTTTATAGGGCACCTCTATGCCATTGGCTATTTGAATGGCATTATATTGTTGAATATAATTAGCATTGGTATAAGTCAATCGGTAGATAAAATCTAACCTCACAATTCTAAAAAGATTGGTTAAACCAAAACTTGCCTCCATATATGGTTTTTTACCAAGTGTGCCGAAAGTATTCACGATTAAAGGAATTTGATTGGCTTTACTCAAAGAACCTGTTACCGCTCTGAAGGCAATCACTTCGCGGAGTTTTAAACGTTTAAAGAGGGGAATTCTATTAAAAATAAGTCCTCCAAAATTATGCGAATAATCTATGGATAAATATTGATCATTGATGAATTCAAAATAGTTCATTAGGTTAAAGGTAGCCGCAGCATAAAATGGCGTTTGGTTACCTCTTGGAACATCCAATAAACTATATGGTACAGGGGTAAAAACCTTTCCCCCTCTAATGGTATAACGGGAGTTACCTAATATACCCAAGCGTAATTTATGACTGATGTTAAAATACAAACTCGAATAATTATAATCACTATTCAAAAGATTTTTAACACCTAATTTTAAACCAACAATTAAAATGGGATACCTCGAGCGTTCAATGGTATACCTTTTATTGTCATCAATAATTTTAATTTCATTGTGTGCGTATCGACCTTCTATAATGATTTCCGAACTGGTAAAATCTTTTTGTAAAATATTAAAAGTAGTATCGGTAACATTATTTAAATAATTATGATAGGCAATGTTTTGAATGGTTACACGGCCCGTTAAGCCGTTTTTAAATTCAGAAGTTAACCAAATTCTGTTTTCTTTTTTAAGTGTTAATAAGGCAAAACGATTGATTTGAGAGGTGGCATTGTATAAAAAACTTTGCTCCGAATTAAACGTTTGGGTATCATCAAACTTATAGTCATTACCTACTTGATCGATATCTACTCTTCTATTTAAACCAAGCTTTGTCCATCGTTTACGTGATAATAAATATTCTGCTTGTAAATTATATTTGAAGCGTTGGTCTTTTTGGCCATAAGCTAAATAAGTTCTGAAAATTAAACGATCGCTAAAATCAAAATTAGTACGGGCCCCAATTCTATATTTATAACCTTCAATATTATTATAAGAAAGTACATTCAATACATTTCCATAATCTATTTTACCAATGGTATAATGCCCTGTAAAGGTTGTGTAGAATGCACTTACCCCAAACTGAACAATAGGAATAGCCTTAATGCTATCTATCATGTTGTATACATAACGATCGTTATTATTCAACTGTTCTGGACGATTGGCTTGCCAAAAAGTGTCCGATTTGACTAAAGCGTCTTCGGTTAAAACAACTGGTCTTTCAAAAAAGGTGGAATCATGGACTAAGCCTTCTTTGAAATCATAACTGCTATTATTAATTTTTGCAATTAGCCCAACAAAGTTTTTAGTCAAATCTGCGAAATCATACACTAATCTTGTTTTGCTTGGAATGCAAATACCAGAAGGCATCATGGTGATTTCTTGTTGGATTAAAATGCGTTCAATAAAATTGATATTGGCAGTTTTTGGGATGGATAAATCTAATTGTAAAATGGCATAGGTTTTACTTTCTATCCAAATATTGCCAACAAATAATAAATCTTGGTTGTTCTTGGGCTTGACCTTAATTAAATAACATTTCGAGCCATTGACATTGACACTATCCACTAAATAAAATTGATAAAACAAAAAAGCATTATCTGCAATGGGTGATAAAAAATCCTTACCCAAAAAACCAACGCGGTTATCGTTGAAATTATGATCTTGCAATGTATTTCCCGTAAGCTGAGAGGAAGCCATTCCCGTACGTATACCCACTGCATTGATTCTGGCGGCTTTGATGATTTCTTTTTTTCGGTTGATGGGTTTATATTCAAAATACACATCAGAGAGGTTTTCTGTATAAAAAACAGGCATATGCAAATCGCCTTCTTCTCCTGCAGTTTGCGCCAAACTATCAAACAAAGAAGTAATAGGGCTTAAGATTTTTAGTTTGCGTAATTTCTGCGATACATTATCTACATCTACTTGAATTTTGGTATAACTACTGTATTCGATTCCAATGCTGTTATTTTTATTATGTAATGGTCTATTATCTTGTGCTTTTTTGATGATCGCTATGGCAGGGTTGATGCCTGCAAATACGACTACTTCTTTAATGCCTAATGTATTTGCGCTTAATTGAAAATCGATGGTTTGATTGGTTTTGTTTTTTAATCGTTTGGTTTTGCTACGATAGCCTAAACTACTAGCATTGATAGAATCAATACTGACATTGGTTTTAATGGTATAATACCCATCAAAATCGGTACTGATGCCTGCAAAATTTCCTTTAAGTTTGATGTTTGCAAATGGAATGGCTTCGTTGGTATTGGCATCGGTTACCCTTCCTTTAATATAAATATCTTGCGCATAAACTTTTGATCCGAAAAAGAAAATCGAAAACAGTAATAAAAAGAAAAGGTGTTTTTTGAAATTCATTTAAGCCCTTTGGTAGGTCATTTTAAAATGTTGAATGCCGGCTTCCTCAAATTGTTCTCCAATGGCTTCGAAACCAAATTTACCATATAAACCCATGGCCGTTAACTGTGCATGTAAATATATTAAACCTTCAAAAGCCGATAAATCTTTTAAAATTTGTTGTAAAATAGCCGAGCCCACACCCATACTGCGGAATGATTTTAAAATTGCAAATCTTTCTAATTTTATACCTTTTGGGGTAGCTCTATACCTGGCAGTACCAATGGCTTTACCGTCGTATAATGCTATATAATGCTTGGAAACATCCTCTTGGTCGTATTCTTCTGCCTCATCTACCATTTGCTCAATTACAAATACTTCGCGTCTAATATCAAATGCCTTTTGCAGCATATCGGAAGTTGTAATGAGTTGAATCTGAATAGACATCTAAAAATATTGTTATTTTTAACCCAAAGTTAATTAATAATAGCTGCATTTTAGCGAAATTTAAAGAATTTCCATTTCAAAAATGAATATGAAAAAACACCATTTAATTATATTAATGCTATTTATTGCCTGCTTTTCTAGGCAATCCTTGGCACAAAGTTATACCCTGAGTGGTTATGTGAAGGAAAAAAGTTCGGGCGAATTACTCATTGGTGCTGGAATTTACATTCCTCAACTCAAAAATGGAATTACCACCAACAATTACGGTTACTATGCCATCAACTTACCTAGCGATACACTTGATGTGATTTTTAGTATGGTGGGCTATCAAAAACAAATTTTTAGAATTGCCTTAAAAAAAGATATTACCCTCAATGTCGACATGCTTTCCGGTGCGGCAATTCAAGAAGTAATCGTAACGGATGATCGCATAGATAAAATTGCCGACGACCCACAAATGAGTGTGATTCGAATTCCAATTGAGCAGATTAAACAAATTCCAATGTTGTTTGGCGAAAAAGATGTATTAAAAGCCATACAACTTATGCCAGGTGTACAAAAAGGTTCGGAAGGCAATGCGGGCTTATATGTGAGAGGTGGTGGCCCCGATCAAAATTTAATAATTTTAGATGACGCGCCGGTGTATAATGCTTTTCATTTATTTGGATTTTTCTCGCTTTTTAATGGTGATGCATTAAAAAGTATTGATTTATATAAAGGTGGATTTCCGGCAAGATTTGGCGGCAGACTTTCTTCCGTGTTAGAAATGAATATGAAAGATGGTAATAAACAAGAACCCAAAGCAGATGTTGGCATTGGTTTATTATCTTCTAGATTTACAGTAGAAGCGCCCATTATAAAAAACAAATCCTCTTTCTTAATTTCTGGAAGACGAACCTATATTGATGCACTTACCCTACCCTTTCAAAATACAGAAAACAAAGGCGGGTATTTCTTTTATGATTTCAACGCAAAATTTAATTACGAAATAAGTCATAAAGATAAAATTTACCTGAGTGTTTATTCGGGTCGTGATAAGTTTTATGCCATAACTAAAGAAAACATAAACTACCAAAACGATTTTAGTTTATTTTGGGGTAATGCCACTGGAACGCTACGCTGGAACCATTTATACAATAACAGACTGTTTGCAAATACTTCTTTAATTTATAGTAATTATCAATTCAATATTCAAGTTAAAGAAACCGAACTAGCCGATTTTTTTGAATTAAAACTATTTTCTGGCATCAGAGATTTTACACTTAAACATGATTTAGATTATGCTTTGCATCCAAACCATACTTTAAAAATGGGCATCAGTTTGCAACAACATCGTTTTACACCAAGTGGAAGTACCATAAAATCTAGTACGTTTAGCGATAACTATAGAAAAGTGAGCAGTATTGATGC
>CANJWU010000086.1 GCA_947478655.1 Sphingobacteriales bacterium
CAAAATATGCTTTACCCGAATTAATAGCAACTAAAGGGGTATTGGTAGGCGTGAGCTCTATTGCAGGCTATAAAGGTCTTCCAGGCCGAACAGGTTATTCTGCTTCTAAGTTTGCCATGCAAGGGTTTTTAGAAAGTGTAAGGGTCGAAAATTTGTATAATGGCTTAAGTGTTTTAATCGCTTGCCCTGGTTTTACCGCATCTAATATTCGTTCGGTCGCTCGATCTAAAGATGGCTTGCCTCAAGGCGAATCGCCCATGGACGAAAAAAATATCATGCAACCCGAACAAGTAGCATTGGAAATTGTGCAGGCGGTAAAGCAGCGTAAACGCAGCCTAATTCTTACTTTTCAAGGAAAACTAACCGTTTGGTTAGCTAAACATTTCCCTGCATTGACCGATCAATTAATTTTCAATCATTTTGCCAAAGAGCCCGATTCACCTTTAAAAAAATAATATGAGCAGTTTAAGCCCTTTGCAAACTCAAATCATTGTTGCTTTATTTTTCGCATTGGCTTTAAGTTATATTCCGGTTATTGGCAAATTTTTAAAATGTTTTAATACACTCATTCACGAAAGTGCGCATGCTACATGTAGTTTGTTTTTTGCAGGCGAGGTGCTTTCTATAGACTTATTCCACACCGGCGCAGGCTTAGCCACCACCAAGGCGAGTAATTGGTTTACTAAATTCTTTGTTTCCTTAGCTGGCTATGTTGGATCCTCTATGTTTGCCATTCTATGTGTTTATTTAATTTTTTATAATCACGCAGTTTATATTTTATTTATTTTTTTTAGCCTTAGTTTACTCAATTTAATTTTTTGGGTTCGCAATGTATATGGAATTGTTTGGCTTAGTGTTGTTTCAATTATTATTGGCTTATTGTTTTATAAAGGCAGTGTGGAATATCAAAACTATGCAGCCATATTAATTGGCGCAGTCGTATTCGTAGACGCTTGGGTTTCTTCCCTCATTATTTTAATCATCAGTATAAAAGATGCTAAAAATGCAGGTGATGCCAAAAATTTACAGCAGCTTACTTATTTACCAAGTTTTATTTGGGGCTTGTTTTTCTTTGCACAGGCTACTATAGCTGCACTGTGGTCGGTTCAGCTATTTGTTCCGAGTCTTTGGTTGATCGTAAAATAGCAAATCCTATTATACCTGAAATAATCGAAGCGGCCAGTATGGCTAGCTTTGCAGTAGTTTGCGTTTGCAAATCGGAAAAGGAAAGTAGTGCTATAAAAATAGACATGGTAAATCCAATACCAGCTAAAAATCCGGCGCCAATAATATGCTTAGCATTACAATGTGTTGGCATGGCAGACCATTTTAATTGAATGGCGATATAGGTAAATAAACTAATGCCAATTACTTTTCCAAAAATTAATCCAAAGCCAATACCTAAACCAATAGGGCTACTTAGGCTGCTGAGTGCTTCCACATTCAATACAATGGCCGTATTGACCAAAGCAAATAATGGCATGATGAAAAATGCAACGGGCTTGGCTAATTGTTTTTCGAGGTATTCTAGCGGCGATATTTTATATCCTTTATTTGTGGGAATTGTTAAGGCTAATATAACACCAGCAATGGTTGCATGTATTCCAGATTGGTATATAAAGTACCATAAAAAAAGCCCAATGATTAAGTAGAAAAATAAATGCCTCACATTTTTCTTATTCAAGAATAATAAAATTAAAGTACAAGCCAAGGCCATGAATAAATAAGCCCATTGAATGCTTGCAGTATAAAAAATAGCAATCACCACTATGGCACCTAGATCATCGACTATGGCAAGGGCCATTAAAAATATTTTCAAAGAAAGTGGTACTTTTTTTCCAAGCAGCGAAATAATTGCCACAGCAAAGGCAATATCGGTGGCCATTGGAATGCCCCATCCGCTTATGTTTGCAGTGCCAAAATTAAATAGGCTATAAAATAATGCAGGTATCAGCATACCGCCAATTGCTGCAAAAATTGGCAAGCTCGATTGTTTCCAACTCGCTAGTTCTCCTTCTATTAATTCGCGTTTTATTTCTAAACCAACTAATAAAAAAAACACCGACATCAATACTTCATTTACTAAAAAATGAATATTTAATTGATCGGGAAAAATGGTAATACTTGTAGTTAAAAAATGATGATAAGCTTCACCCAAACCACTATTCGCAAGGCTGATGGAAATTGCCACACAGAAAAGTAAAATAATTCCGCCAATGCTATTCGATCGGAAGAATAAAGTAAATGGTTGAAATATTTTTTGAATCTTACCCATATATTTTATAAATAACTTTCAAAATTACCTTTACCTTGGCGAACAATAACTGGCTCATCGCTAGTATAATCAACTACGGTAGAAGCTTGTAATTCGCCGTAACCACCATCAATTACCAAATCTACTAGGTCTTTATATTTTTCATAAATCAATTCGGGGTCGGTAGAATATTCCACTACTTCATCGTCGTCGTGAATAGATGTACTTACAATTGGATTACCTAATAATTTAACAATGCTGCGAGCTATATCGTTATCGGGTACGCGGATGCCTACCGTTTTTTTATTTGAATGCATGAGTTTTGGCACTTTATTATTGGCATTTAAAATAAAAGTGAAAGGGCCGGGGAGAGCATGTTTCAATACCCTAAAAACGGCATTATCTATGGGTTTCACAAAATCCGATAAATGGCTTAAATCTGCACATATAAATGATAGATTTGCTTTTTCAGGATTGATGTTTCGAATTTTACACAGCTTTTCTATTGCCTTGGCTTGGTAAATATCACAGCCTAATCCATAAACGGTATCGGTTGGATATATTATGATTCCACCATTGCGCAAACAGGCTACCACTTCTGCTAGCTGTTTTTCGTTTGGATTGTTGGGATAGAGTTTTATTAGCACCTTTAAATATCCATAAAAAAAGCCAATTAGAAAATCTAATTGGCTTTTAAATTTTTTGTGCTAGTATTATTTTGACAATACTTGTTTAACTAAGTCTGCTGCATCTTGTAAGGCAATTGCAGAAAATACTTTTAAACCAGATTCGTCAATTAATTTTTTAGCTTCTTCTGCGTTGGTTCCTTGTAAACGCACAATAATTGGCACTGGAATATTTCCAATGTTTTTATAAGCATCAATTACCCCTTGCGCAACACGGTCGCATCTTACAATACCACCAAAAATATTAATTAAAATTGCTTTCACATTTGGGTCTTTCAAGATAATTTGAAAACCAGCTTCTACAGTTGTTGCATTAGCCGTTCCACCAACATCTAAAAAGTTTGCAGGATCACCACCCGATAATTTAATGATGTCCATCGTAGCCATTGCCAATCCAGCACCATTCACCATACAACCAACATTACCATCTAATTTCACATAATTCAAATTAGATTTTCCAGCTTCTACTTCGGTAGGGTCTTCTTCTAATTCATCACGCATCGCTAAGTAATCTGGATGACGGTACAAAGCATTTTCGTCTAAATTAACTTTAGCATCTACGGCTAATATTTTATTATCCGAAGTTTTTAAAACTGGATTGATTTCAAACATAGCCGAATCGGTTGCTTCGTATGCTTTGTAAAGCGCTGCCACAAATTTGGTCATTTCTTTAAATGCTTCACCCGATAAACCTAAATTGAAAGCAATTTTTCTAGTTTGAAAACCTTGTAAACCAACTTTAGGATCAATTTCTTCTTTGAAAATTAAATGAGGCGTGTGCTCTGCAACTTCTTCAATGTCCATTCCACCTTCAGTAGAGTACATGATAATGTTTCGGCCACTTGCTCTGTTTAATAATACGCTCATGTAAAACTCTTTTGTTTCAGATTCGCCAGGATAATACACATCTTCTGCGATCAACACTTTATTTACTTTTTTACCTTCTGCGCCTGTTTGAGGAGTAATTAACTGCATGCCGATAATCTGGCTTGCTTTTTCTTTCACATCGTCAAGGGTTTTAGCCAATTTTACACCACCACCTTTTCCTCTACCACCTGCATGAATTTGTGCTTTCACAACCCACCATCCAGTTCCAGTTGTTTTTTGAAGTTCTTGTGCAGCAGTAACGGCTTGTTCGGCTGTTTCAGCAACAATACCTTCTTGAATACGTACGCCAAATGATTTTAAAATTGATTTTCCTTGATATTCGTGAATGTTCATTTTTTTTAGAATTTGGCGTAAAAATACATCTATTTTGCGTTTAATCAAGCATATTTTTTACAAAACTGAATAGATTTTATCTGTATTTTCGCGCCATGCGATTGATACCCTTTGCTGCTTTCTTATTCCTATGCATAAATGCTAGCGCTGCCGATACCCAAAGGCCGGCCTATGTGTCGCATCGTATCAGTCAAAACATTAAAATTGATGGACAAATCAACGAAATGGATTGGCATACTGCACCAAGCATTACCGAGTTCAAACAACAAGAACCCTTTCAAAATATTAATCCTTCCGAACCCACTTTAGTAAAAATTATTTATAACGATGATGCTATTTATATCAGTGCGCAATTATGCGACGGCAAACCAGATAGTATTCAAAAAGAATTTTCTGTTCGAGATAAATACATGTATAACGATTGGTTCAGCGTGAGCTTTGATACCTATTACGATTTTCAAAATACTTTTACTTTTGGTGTAACAGCTGCAGGCGTTCAGTTTGATGAAAAAGCTAATACTGATAATTTTGATGCCATTTGGGAGAGCGCTGTAAAAATAACCCAAGATGGTTGGAATGTGGAAATGAAAATTCCCTATTCGGCTATTCGTTTTCCGAATAAAAACGAACAAAAATGGGGCGTTCAAATTTTAAGAAATATTAGGCGCAAAAGAGAATTGCTTTCTTGGCCATTTATTGAACCTACTTTAAAAAATCGAATCGCTTATTTTGGTGATATAGTAGGTATTACACAAATCAACGCACCCTTGCGTTTATCACTTACCCCTTATTTAGGTTTAACGGAAAACCATTACCCAGCCAACATTATGGGCCAAAGTAATTTTTCATCGGCTTATAATGCAGGCCTCGATTTAAAATATGGTATCAACGATAGTTATACATTAGATTTAACTCTTGCACCCGATTTTGGGCAAGTACAATCGGATAATAAAATTTTAAATTTAAGTGCATTCGAAGTGCAGTATCAAGAAAACCGACCGTTTTTTATCGAAGGCACCGAGTTATTTAATGTAGGGAATTTATTTTATCCAAGACGAATTGGCGGAACACCCAAGGGTTTTGCCAGCGTAGAGAATATGCGCAGCGATTCAAGTATACAAATACTTAGCAATCCGGGGCAAGTGCAATTAATCAATGCTACCAAAGTTACTGGTCGCAGTCCAAGTGGATTAGGCATTGGTTTTTTAAATGCCATTACCTCGCAAACAGAAGCTACAATTAGGTTAGAGAGTGGCGAAGAAAAAACAATTGTGACAGAGCCTTTCAGCAATTATAATATTATTTCTTTCAATCAAACATTGAAACACAATAGTTTTATTTCTTTTATGA
>CANJWU010000087.1 GCA_947478655.1 Sphingobacteriales bacterium
CTATCGGTACCTAAACAAATATTTGCGCCTGCTGCTTGTAAGAACGAAATATCGGGTAATTTATTTTCGATGAATAGATTGGCATTGGCACAAATCACATAATATATTTCGTTGCCCGATTGTTTGGCGAGTTCCATATCTGCGGGAGATAGATAAGTATTGTGCACCAATCCCAATTTTTGCGATTGAAATTTTTGAATGTATGATGCAAGCGAAGAATCAAATCCAGCTTCGAAATGCGAAATATCAATATTAAATTTTTCGTATAAACGCGTAAAATCTCCACTGGCATTTTGCATAAAAATATTTTCTGCCGCAGATTCTTGGTTATGAATACTGATGGTTTGATTGTTGGCTAATGCGGCAATCGCTTGCATTAACTTAGTCGAAACAGAATATGGTGCATGCGGTACAATGCTCGAATGGCTTAGCTTTGCGGCTGCTTGCATTTGCAAAGCATCCATTATAATTTTTTCTGCACGCTCCGGATTAAATCCAATTACTTCAAAAAAAGTATGGTAAAAAATCGGGGATTGTTTTTTAATTGCTATGCTCGATAAATTATTGGAAATATCGCCTACCGCTACAATTCCTTCTGCTTGCATTTGCGCATCGGCTTTTAAAGCTGCGGCTAAAATGTCTTTTTCCGAAAAACTATTGCGCTTAGTTTGTACACCTAAAATAAAATCGACAATACCAGTTTGCTCGGGCAAGCTATTGTGCAAATGTGATAATTCTACATGGCAATGGCTATTGATAAAACCAGGCGCTAAATAGCCCTCCAATACTTCTACCTCCATTAAACTATCGGCATTGGGTAAAATGGCTTCGATGGCTCCCGCATCATTCAAAACCAAAACGCCATTGTTTATTGGGCTTTGGTTCATCGGGAAGAGGATATCGGCAGTTATTTTACGCATGCCCAAAGATAAATTCTAAATCCAAATTGTTATAACTAATTTTACGCCGTGGAAAATCAAGAAATTAAGCAAGATATAAGAGCCCTGAGCCTGCCGTCATTGAAAGAAGCCTTTGTAAGTATGGGCGAAAAGCCCTTCAGGGCGCAGCAAGTGTACGAATGGCTTTGGAAAAAATCGGCGCGCTCGTTTGAGAGCATGAGCAATTTATCGAAAGAATTGCGCGCACAACTCGAGCAACATTATGTCATCAATGCAGTAAGCATACAAAGTTACCAGAAAAGTAAAGACCGCACCATTAAAAATGGCTTTCGCTTGGCCGATGGCAATTTGGTAGAAGGCGTGTTGATTCCCAATACCGACCGCATGACGGCTTGCGTATCTTCGCAAGTGGGTTGCAGTTTAACTTGTAAATTTTGCGCAACAGGTTATATGGATCGCAAAAGAAATTTAAATGCCGACGAAATTTACGATCAAGTGGTTTTATTGAACGAACAATCTACTTCCTTTTACGACAGACCGCTTACCAATATTGTGTATATGGGCATGGGCGAGCCGCTTTTAAATTATGCTAATGTATTGCAATCGATTGATCGCATTACGGCTGAAGATGGATTGAATATGTCTTATAAAAGAATTACGGTTAGTACGGCGGGCATTGCTAAAATGATTCGCAAATTAGGCGAAGACGAAGTGAAATTTAATTTGGCTTTATCGCTGCATGCAGCTAACGATGCTAAGCGAAATGAAATCATGCCCATTAATGAAAGCAATACATTGGAGGCCCTAGCCGATGCTTTAAAATATTATTACGAAAAAACACAAAACCCGGTAACCTACGAATACATTATATTTAGCGGGGTGAATGATGAAATAGAAGATGCCCGCGAGTTGGTTGAATTTTGCGCGCACATTCCTTGCAAAGTAAATATCATTGAATACAATCCCATTGCGCTTGCTGATTTTATTAATGCACAAGAAGATAAAGTAGAATCTTTTGCCGATTATTTAAGACGCAATGGCGTGATCACCAATATTCGCCGAAGCAGAGGAAAAGATATTGATGCCGCTTGCGGACAATTGGCCATCAAAGAGCGCGCTCCTAAAGCAAACGATTAAGTACTAAGTATGCAGTTGTAAAAAATCACAAGGCCAATTAATTTTGGCCATGCATTTGCTTTTTCAATATTTACAAAATTTCTCCGAATTACTCTATCCTAAATTGTGTGGGGGTTGCGGCAATCATTTATACGAAAACGAAGAGGTGGTTTGCGTGTATTGCAGAGCGAGCTTGCCTTTGAGCGGCGAATGTGATTTTGAAAACAATGCCAGCGAAAAACTATTTTGGGGCAAAGTGTCTATTACTGCTGCCGCCAGTTTTTTATTCTTTCAAAAAAAATCGAGCACCCAACATTTATTGCATCAACTCAAATACCAACAAAAAGAAAATATTGGCGAATGGCTAGGCGAACAATTTGCTTATAGCTTGCAAAGCAAAGGACGCTTTGCTGCGGTCGAAATAATTATTCCAATTCCCTTGCATCCATCGCGCATTAAATTTAGAGGTTATAACCAATGCGATGCCATTGCCCGCGGCATGGCTAGCGTTTTGCAAATTCCAATTGTTAATGGTGTTCTTATTAGAAGCGTTGCCACCCAAAGTCAAACTAAAAAAAATAGGTTTCAGCGGTTCGAAAATATGAATAGTGTTTTTAGCCTTGCGCAAGCAAGCGCCATCAAAGGAAAAAATATTTTATTATTAGACGATGTACTCACCACTGGCGCCACTCTAGTTAGTGCCGCACAAGTTTTGCAACAAGCCGGTAGTAATAAACTTTTTATTGGAGCGATTGCAAAGGCATAGAATTAATAAACTTCCCTAACAGCTGCAGCAATAGCCTCTGCGTCGAAGCCGCATTCTTTCCAGAGTTCTGGTTGTTCGCCGTGTTCGATGTATTGATCGGGAATACCTAAGCGTTTTACAATGGCGTTTAATTGGTGATCTGCCATAAATTCTAATACAGCCGAACCAACGCCTCCTTGTAAGCATCCGTCTTCTACGGTAATAATGTGGGTATAGTTTTCGAATACTTCGCGCAACATTTTTTCGTCTAATGGTTTAGCGAATCGTAAATCGTAATGTGCTGGAAATATATTTTCTTTGGCTAATTGTTCGCAGGCTGCTACTGCAAAATTTCCTGGATGGCCTAAAGTTAAAATGGCTACTTTTTCTCCATCTTTAATTTTTCTGCCAATACCAACTGGTAAAATTTCTAATGGTGTTTTCCAATCTACCATTACGCCATTACCTCTAGGATAGCGAATAGTAAAGGGTCCCATGTTATCTTGCGAAGCGGTATACATTAAATTGCGCAACTCTTGTTCGTTCATTGGTGCAGCAATCGTCATTTTTGGAATACAACGCATATAGGCAATATCGTAAGCGCCATGATGCGTAGGACCATCGGCTCCTGCAAAACCTGCGCGGTCTAAACAAAATACGACATTCAAATTTTGTAAAGCTACATCGTGCAATACTTGATCGTAAGCACGCTGCATAAACGAAGAATAAATATTACAAAAAGGAATTAAACCTTGCGTAGCTAAACCTGCCGAAAAAGTAACCGCATGTTGTTCTGCAATACCCACATCGAAAGCCCTGTCTGGCATGGCTTTCATCATAATGTTTAAAGAACTTCCACTTGGCATCGCCGGTGTAACGCCCATAATTTTTTCGTTGGCTTGCGCCATTTCTAATAGCGTATGTCCAAATACATCTTGGTATTTGGGTGGCTGCGGTGTAGTCGAAGTACTCTTTTTTATTTCTCCGGTAATTTTATCGAACAAACCTGGCGCATGCCATTTGGTTTGATCTTGCTCGGCTAATTCAAATCCTTTTCCTTTTACCGTTAAGCAATGTAAAATTTTCGGGCCTGGTATGTCTTTTAAATCGGCTAATACTTTTACTAAATGATCTACATCGTGTCCATCTACCGGACCAAAATATCGGAAATTAAGCGATTCAAATAAATTACTTTGTTTAAGCAAAGCGCCTTTCAAACCTTTCTCTACTTTCTTGACTATTTCTTGTGCATTGGGGCCAAACTTGCTTACCAAGCCTAATAATTTCCAAATATCTTCGCGTACTTTATTATAGGTATGCGAAGTGGTAATGTCTGTTAAATATTCTTTAAGCGCGCCAACGTTAGGATCTATCGACATACAGTTGTCGTTCAATACCACTAATAAATTAGCGCCCGAAACCCCTGCATGGTTCATCGCTTCGAAAGCCATTCCAGCTGTCATGGCGCCATCGCCAATAACGGCAATGTGTTGACGATTGCTATCGCCTTTGTATTGCGATGCTACTGCCATTCCTAATGCAGCAGATATAGAAGTAGAAGAGTGACCTACGCCAAAAGTATCGTATTCACTTTCGGAGCGTTTAGGAAAACCGCTAATGCCTTTATAAATTCTATTGGTATGAAAAACGTCTTTTCGACCTGTTAAAATTTTGTGGCCATAAGCCTGGTGCCCTACATCCCAAACTAATTGATCGTGTGGGGTATTGAATACATAGTGTAAAGCGGTGGTGAGTTCTACTACCCCTAAACTGGCTCCAAAATGTCCGCCATTTACCGATACTTGATCGATAATGGTTTGACGCAGCTCTTCACAAAAATCTTTTAACTGATTTTCAGGTAGTTTGCGTAAATCGGAAGGGGAATTGATATGGGGTAATAAATTCATGTATTGCGCTGGCCAACTATAATAGGCTAATAAGGTAAAATACGGCAAATTGTTTTAAAATTCCAATAAATTTCCATTCTAGGGAGCAAAAAAATTACTATTTTCGTGGCTTATGAATTGGATAAAAGAAAAGTTTGCCATTAGACTACCTCAGTTCGAAGGGCCTTTCGACTTGTTGCTCTTTTTTATTGAGCGCGACGAGTTAGATATTTACGATATTCCAATTGCTCAAATCACCAACGATTTTCTTCGTTATATCGAAGAAATGACTACCCTGAACATCGAACTGGCCAGCGAATTTATTTTAGTAGCGGCGCGTTTAATGCAAATCAAAGCGCGCATGTTATTGCCTCGTCCAGAAATTGATGCCGAAGGTAACGAAGTAGATCCGCGTAAAGATTTAATCCAAAAATTATTGGAGTATAAACTTTTTAAAGAAGCTTCGCTTGATTTAGAATTTTTACAAGAAGAAAGAACCAAACAATATCGTAAAGGAAATTTCAGTACCGATTTTAAATTGGTGCGCGAAAGTGCGAGTCAAGAAGACGAATTGCAAACGCTAGATTTATATCGTTTGCTTACGGTGTATCATAAAGTCTGGAACAGATTCCACAATAAACCCGAAGAAGTAAAACATACGGTTGTTCAATATCCTTATTCTATTGAAGAACAAAAAAATTATGTAAGCCGTTTGTTGTTGAGTAACGAAAAATTAAATTTCGAAACCATTTTAAAAGAAAGTAAAGACCGCGTGCAATTGGTGTATTCTTTCTTAGCCATTTTAGAAATGTTGCAACAAGA
>CANJWU010000088.1 GCA_947478655.1 Sphingobacteriales bacterium
AATCTAAAATATTCGTTTACTAATGGCGCAATTATTTTCCATTGATCATATCTTAAATTATCAATTAAAATAAAGAAGGTAGGCTGTGTTTCTGATAAATTAGGAAGCACTTTTTTTCTTAGCATACTATGCGAAAGCATAGGCGCTTTTTCTGGTTGTTTTAACCAATTCAAATAATTTTTTTCTATAAATTTTGAAAACAAGGCGTTAGCTTCTGATTTTTGTAAAGTTAAAATCTCGTGCATGCCCGCATCTTCTAATTGTTCTAGGGCTAGCTCCCAGTATACCAGTTTACGGTAAGCATCCATCCATTCTTCAATGTTTTGCACATCGTTGAGTTGGCTGCCTAAATTTCTAAATTCTTGTTGGTAAGCCGAGGCTGTTTTTTCTGTGATTAACCTTTTATTATCCAGAATTTTTTTGATGGTTAATAAAATTTGTTTTGGGTTAACGGGTTTTATTAAGTAGTCTGCAATTTTTTTCCCAATCGCCTCTTCCATTAAATATTCTTCTTCGTTTTTGGTAATGAGTACCACTGGAATTTCGGAATTGAAATTTTTTATTTCAACCAGTGTTTCTAAACCTGTTAAACCAGGCATATTTTCATCTAGGAAAACCAAATCGAAATAATTAGATTTAATTAAATCTATTGCATCTGCTCCATTGGTAACTGTTTTTACTTGGTATCCTTTTTCATTTAAAAATAAAATATGGGGCTTTAAAAGGTCAATTTCATCATCTGCCCATAATATCATCGTATCTTGCATCTTTCTTTTTTCTTATTGTTAAATTTAACAACTTTACCATCATTTTATTATCCTAATTCCATTGAACAAGAAGAAATTATTTAACGACCCCGTATATGGCTTTGTGAGTATTGCTTACGAAACCGTATTTGATTTAATAGAACACCCTTATTTTCAACGTTTAAGAAACATTAAACAGCTGGGTCTAACCCATTTAGTGTATCCTGGTGCTTTACATACCCGATTTCATCACGCTTTAGGTGCGATGCATTTAATGGGTATTGCGCTCGAAACTTTGAAAAATAAAGGAGTGGCTATTACAGAAGAAGAAGCAGAGGCGGTAACCATCGCTATTTTGTTACATGATATTGGACACGGCCCATTCTCACATGCATTAGAAAGTTGCATTGTACCTGGTGTTCAGCACGAAGCATTGTCTGTATTAATTATGCATCGTTTAAATAAAACCTTTAATGGAAAATTAAGCTTAGCCATTGCCATTTTTGAAAATAAATACGAAAAGAAATTTTTACATCAATTAGTTTCTAGTCAATTAGACATGGACAGATTAGACTATTTAAATAGGGATAGTTTTTATACGGGTGTTTCTGAAGGAGTAATAGGATTTGATCGTATTCTTAAAATGTTACATGTTGTAAATGATGAGTTGGTGGTTGAAGAAAAAGGAATTTATTCTATTGAGAAATTTTTGATTTCTCGTAGGTTAATGTATTGGCAAGTATATCTACATAAAACGGTTATAGCCGCAGAACAATTATTGGTTAAAATATTTCAACGCGCTAAAGCTATTGCAAACAAAGGCGTTCCACTATTTGCAAGCCCTTCTTTTAATCTGTTATTAGCAAACCAAATTAGTACAGCGGCATTTTATGAAAACGAGTTATACCTCGACGCATTTATGAAATTAGATGATAGTGATTTGTTTTCTGCTATTAAAGTATGGGCCGAACACGAAGACCCCATTTTAGCTAAACTGTGTAAATTATTAATTGACCGAAAATTATTTACGATTGAAATGCAAAACGAAGCATTTACATCTAAAAGCATGCAAGCGCATAAAGACAAATTAAACCTATCGTTTCCACTTACAGCTCAAGACCAAGACTATTTTGTTTTTACAGGAATGATTACCAACAATGCCTACAACATGGAGGTAGGTAAAATTAATATTTTAACAAAATCAAAAGGCTTGATTGATATTGCGGATGCATCCGATAATTTAAATTTATCTGCTTTGAGTAAAACGGTTGAAAAATATTTTATTTGTTATCCTAAATAATATTCCTTCCATTCAGATTTGTAACTTTAATGGATAATTTTAACTTTGTATCATGCAATTTACCGCTCAAGAAATTTGTTTAATGCTTCAAGGCGAGTTGGATGGAAATCCAGCCGAAGTGGTCAGTGCATTGTCTAAAATCGAAGAAGGAAAAAAGGGAACCCTTTCTTTTCTTTCTAATCCCAAATACGAACATTTTCTTTATGATACGCAAGCATCTGTCGTAATCGTTAATAAATCTTTAAAGTTAGAAAAAGCTGTGAAGGCCACTCTTATAAAAGTGGACAATGCTTACACTGCATTTTCGGTTTTATTGGATAAATACAATACCATCAAATTACATAAATCAG
The DNA here is from genome assembly GCA_947478655.1 of Sphingobacteriales bacterium. Next base: position 2,397 of record CANJWU010000088.1, read on the forward strand.
GAATCGAACAACCTAGTTTTATAAGTGAATCGGCTACAATCGGCGCCAATTGCTATGTTGGAGCCTTTGCATACATTGGAAATAATGTAACTATTGGAAATAATGTAAAATTATATCCGCAAGTTTTTGTTGGAGATAATGTAACTATTGCAGATGATACTACTCTTTTTGCAGGCGTTAAAATATATTCAGATTGTGTAATTGGCAAGGGAGTAATAATTCATGCTGGAGCGGTAATTGGTAGTGATGGTTTTGGTTTTGCACCGCAAGCCGATGGTACTTATCAAAAAATTGCTCAAATTGGAAATGTGATTATTGAAGATTTAGTAGAAATTGGATCCAATACCAGTATTGATCGTGCAACTATGGGTTCTACCATTATTCGTGCAGGGGTAAAGCTAGACAACTTAATTCAAGTAGCACATAATGTAGAAATCGGTAAAAACACCGTAATTGCCTCTCAAACGGGCATTTCGGGTAGTACCCATATTGACGAAAATGTGGTTTTGGGAGGCCAAGTTGGTGTTGCAGGTCATATTCATGTTGCCAAAGGTTCTCAAATAGCCGCCCAATCGGGTATCACAAAAACCGTTACGCTCGAAAACAAGCAATGGGGAGGCTCTCCACTAGCTATTTTCCGCGATTCTTTGAAAAATCAAGCAGTCTATCGCAGGCTTCCAGAGCTTGAAAAACGCATTGAGGAGCTTGAACAGCAACTCAAGCAAAAGGGTTCATAATTTAATCGGTCAAACATTTTGTATAAAGGCAGTTTCTAGATACATTTGCGGGAATAATCCTTGCTAATGAATCTAAAACAAACTACCATTAAAGCTCCTGTAACTGTAAAAGGAGTTGGTTTACATACGGGTAAAGAAGTAACCATGACTTTTAAGCCTGCCCCAGAAAATCATGGGTTTAAATTTCAACGCATCGATTTACCAGGTTCCCCAATTATTGATGCCGATGTTGATAATGTAACAGATACTTCTAGAGGAACAACCATTACACAAAACGGAGCAAGTGTTTCTACAGTAGAACACACCTTGGCTGCTTTAGCAGGCTTAGAGCTAGATAATATTTTAATTGAAATCAATGCACCCGAAACACCTATTATGGATGGCAGTTCTATTATTTTTATAGAAGAGCTTGAAAAAGTTGGTTTCGAAATTCAGGATGCAGATAGAGAATACTTTGTCATTCCTTCTAACATTACTTATTCAGAATCTGATCGTCAAGTGGAAATGGTGGCGATGCCATACATCGATGACTATCGCATAACAGTAATGGTAGATTATAACTCACCCGTATTAGGCAGTCAACATGCGGGTTTGTCGGGTATTGCACAATTTAAAAAAGAAATTGCTTCTTGCAGAACATTTTGTTTTTTGCATGAATTAGAAATGCTTTTAAAAAATAATTTAATTAAAGGCGGAGATTTAAATAATGCCATTGTTGTAGTAGACAAAGTGGTAAGCGAAGAAGAATTAGATCACCTTGCAAAACTATTTAACCGAGATAAAATTGCAGTTGCAAGAGAAGGCATTTTAAACAATGTGGAGTTGCGTCATCAAAACGAACCAGCTCGACATAAATTATTAGATGTAATCGGCGATTTAGCTTTAATTGGAATGCCATTAAAAGGGCATGTAATGGCCGCAAGACCTGGACATGCAGCCAATGTTGCCTTTGCTAAAAAAATCAAAGCATTAATCAAAAAAGATAAAGCGAAAAAAAATATTCCAATTTATAATCCTAATGTGCCACCAATTTATGACACAATAGGTATCATGAATATCTTGCCTCACCGTCAACCCTTTTTATTAATCGACAAAATTATTGAATTGTCTTCTAAGCATGTGGTGGGAGTAAAAAATGTGACCATGAACGAAGAGTTCTTTAAAGGACACTTTCCTGGAAACCCTGTAATGCCGGGCGTTTTACAAGTTGAAGCAATGGCGCAAACAGGTGGAATTTTAGTTTTAAATACCGTGCCAGATCCAGAAAATTATTGGACTTACTTTATGAAAATTGAAAATGCAAGATTCAAAGATAAAGTTGTACCCGGAGATACTATTCTTTTCAGATGTGATTTAATGGCTCCTATTCGTAGGGGAATATGTCAAATGAAAGGAATTGCATTTGTTGGTGATAAAATTGTAATGGAAGCAGAATTAATGGCACAAATAGTAAGAAGAAGTTAAATGAGCAACATGAATCAATCCCTTACCTATATTCATCCTGAAGCAATCATTGGCGAAAATGTGACCATTGATCCATTTGTTTCGATCCAAAAAAATGTAACTATTGGCGATGGCTCTTGGATAGGATCCAATGTGACTATCATGGAAGGTGCAAGAATTGGTAAGAATTGTAAAATTTTTCCGGGTGCAGTCATTTCAGCTATTCCACAAGATTTAAAATACAACGGCGAAAATACAACGGCCGAGATTGGTGACAATACAACAATCAGAGAATTTGTTTCGATCAATAGAGGTACAACCGAAAAATATAAAACGGTTGTAGGAAAAAATTGTTTAATTATGGCTTATGCCCATGTTGCACATGATTGTATTTTAGGCGATCATATTATTTTAGCAAACAGCGTAAACTTAGCAGGGCATGTAACCATAGAGGATTACGCAATATTAGAAGGCATGGCTGCTGTTGGACAATTTTTAACCATAGGTGCACATAGTTTTGTTGCTGGTGGTACATTGGTCAGAAAAAATGTTCCTCCTTTTACTAAAGCGGCAAGAGAACCAATCAGTTATGTTGGTATTAATTCTGTTGGCTTGAGAAGGAGAGGATTTACAGAAAATAACATTCGTCAAATAGAAGATATCTACAGAATTTTATTTGTTAGAGGTTTAAGTACATCGAATGCTTTAGCACAAATCGAATCAGAGATACCATCTTCTTTAATAAAAGATCAAATTTTAACTTTCGTTAAAAACTCTAAAGAGGGTATTATGAAAGGCATAGGTCGAAATGTATGAGAATCGAATTAAGT
>CANJWU010000089.1 GCA_947478655.1 Sphingobacteriales bacterium
GTTCATGCTTTTATTTTTAAATTATTCTTGATGCAACCAAGTTTTCTTGACTAATAATTCTTCTTTGCTTTCTCGAACATTTTCGTCATCGATGCAGCAATCTACCGGACAAACCGCTGCACATTGTGGCTCATCATGAAAACCAACACATTCGGTGCACTTATCAGGAACAATATAATACACTTCGTCAGAAACAGCATTTTGTGCTAAATCTGCATCGATATTATGCCCATCCCCAAAATCTATTAGCCCTTTTAAGTTAGTTCCTTCTGAAAATTTCCAGGCAGCGCCTGCATCATATATTGCATTATTTGGGCATTCTGGCTCGCAGGCACCACAATTAATACATTCTTCGGTAATTATAATAGCCATTTGTATCTTATTTCTTAATTTCAGCCCTGCAAATATAACAATAAAGTGCTTTTTTTGATTTCAGAAATTCAAAATAAAATATAAAAAATGAAAATAATAGCTGCTTTAAATGGATTAGGGGAATATTTAACAACAAAGGATGAAGCATTAAAAGCAAAAATCAATAGTTTGTCAAACTATAATGCTTGGTTTAATCCGGCAAATGTTAGCATCGCTATTGAAGCTTGGGCTAAATTATTAACAAGCGAAAATCTAAGTCATTGGGTAAATGCGGAAGGTGTTTTGCCTAACCAAACTCCCAAAAAAGTAGGTTTAGTGTTAGCCGGAAATATTCCAATGGTAGGCTTTCACGATATCTTATCGGTATTAATTACAGGGCACGAAGCGCATATTAAATTATCTTCTCAAGATCAACAATTAATTCCAATGCTCTTAGAAAAATTAATTTCTTTAGCTCCCGAATTAAAAAATAAAATATTTTATCCAGAAAGGTTAAATGCGGTAGATGCAGTAATAGCAACGGGTAGCGACAATTCCGCAAGGTATTTTGAATATTATTTTGGCAATAAACCACACATTATTCGAAAAAACAGAAACAGTATTGCGGTATTATCTGGCAAAGAAACATCGGAAGAAATAAATATTTTAGGAAAAGATATTTTCCAATATTTTGGTTTAGGTTGTAGAAATGTTTCTAAAATTTATATTCCGAAAAATTACGATTTAACTTTTTTATTAGCTCATTTAGAAAGCTATCAACCTATAGCTGATTTCCATAAATACCATAATAATTATGATTTTCAAAAATCACTTTTATTAGTAAATGGTGTAAAACACCTCGATAATGGCTTTTTACTATTGAAGGAAAGCGCCGCGCTTCAAGCTGCTATATCTGTTTTACATTACGAATTTTACGAAACCTTGGAAGAACTGACCGAAAAAATAAATGCGGATCAAGAAAAAATTCAATGCGTGGCTAGCCATTTAAATATGTCTATCAATAGCCAATTAGTTGGTTTTGGAGAAACACAAAACCCAGGCTTAACAGATTATGCAGATGGTATCAATACGATTGCATTTCTCAAAAAAATAGCCAATTAAAATAATTTAATTGGCTATTCCTTTTTTTGAATGATGTATTACCTTACTGCCACTTTAAATGCATCGGTATCGGCATATTTCTTAAATTCTAAATCTTTAATTGCTTTTGCTTTTAAAGATTGATCTTCTAAAATTGCACGAGCTAAATTTGTTGTTAAATTATCTAAGTTATTAGTTCTTGCTGCAATTATTGCTCTTAAATAATATGCATTCGCATTTTGTTTAGCGCAATCTAAGTTCTTTAATGCTTGCTCGTAATTACCCGATAAAGCGGCTGCTAATGCGGCATTATAAGTACATGCATTCACCGTTCCATAATAAGATAAAGCTGCATTATAATCGCCTTGACGAATCTTAGTATTACCTAAGTTGATGTTATTTTGCGCACCAAAAGATTTAGCCAATAAGTAATTTCTTTCGGCATTTGCGTAATCGTGCTTTTGTGCATAAGCAACCCCAAGGTTATTATGTATAATTGCATTGTCTTTATCTAAAGAAGCTGCTTCATTTAACAATTCAATAGCTTTGTCAGCTTTATTGCCTTGATTTAAATAAATATATGCCATATTATTTTGTGCTCTCCATTCGTAAGGAAATGCTGCGTTGGCTTTTTGGTAAATAGCTAATTTTGCAGACTCGTCGGTTGTTAAGGTAGCAGCATAAAGAATTTCTGCTGCAGTAAGCATTGGCGTATCTTTTGCGGCTTCAGCTGTTATTTCTGCATCCGTTTTAACTTTCGCATTAGCCATTAAAGTAATTTCAGATCTTCTTAAAGTTGGCAATAATTTATTCGCCATTTTTTGGTAAGATTTTAATTTTTTGATCGCATTTTCTCTTTCGATAGGATCTGCAATGTTAGAAACAATATTAATAATTTGATCTCGATCGGCTAAATCTGAACTAGCAGCCGCTTGCTTTAAACCATCCCAATCTTCTGCTGTTGCTGATCTTTTGTAAAAAGAACTATCGTTCACTTGCTTCACTCCTTTTTTCTTTAACCAAGAAAGTAAAAATGAATATGCTGCATCTGTTCTATTAATTGATAATTGATCGTTTCTTCTTAATTCTCCATCTGGAGATGCATAAGAAGAAATACTAATACCAGTTAATTGATTACCCGATTTAACAAAAGTCTCGAATGCTTTGATATCTTTTGATTTTTGTTGTTTAGACGCAATTGCATCGTCATCAATGTTGAATAAAATTTGTCCTTTTAATTCAACCGGTACCACTTTTTGAAAATTATCTGGAGCTAAAATAGCTACATCTGTTGCGTTTACTGAATAAGCAGTAGTTAAGGTGCCTTTTGCAATTTCAACAGCAGTAAAAGCAAGGCATTTTGTACCTTTTGTTGCCACTAAATCAAAAACTAAAGTCGCATCTGCCATTTGATCGTTATAAGCAACACGATCGGTATAAGTAAAGGTACCGCCAGTTAACTTACTAATGGTTGCTCCTTTTACATCTACCACTAATTCACCTTTAATAAATGCTGGTTTTAATTTAACAGCTGTGCCATTATATACGATACTAGGATTAAGACTAATGCTAGTCTTTTTATCGAAATATTTAGCAGGAATTTTACCTGTTACCATAACGTCGATACTATCTCCCCTCACTTCTAATGGACTTGGTTTTGCCTCATAACTAATGGTATTAGCTTTGGTTTTCATCGACTTTAAAGAATTACAACTCGAAAAGAAAGCCGTAATTGCCAATGCTGTTAATACCAACTTAAATTGAAAAGTTCTCATATTTATTGTTTTTTGATTGCGTTTTGTAGGTTTAATTACCCATTATAATGTGTAAAAAAACTATTTTGTTAATCGTTATAATACCCTATTTTTGTTAAAATAGCGATGCGCAAATATAAAAGAAATTGACGAATTTACAATTTCAAACAAAGGAGGCCAATTGTATATAATTAAAGTGAAAGGGATTGCCAAAATCCCCGATTACATTCAACTGAGAGACGAACAATTTACACTTTTAGCCTATTTTAGGGTAGATAGACCAGAGAAATCTATTGAAAAATGCGGTTTGGGTGAACATTCCGAATATATTAATGAACTTATTAACACCATGCCTTTTGGGGTAATACAAAAACTAACATTCAATGGAGACCAATAGCCCGATTATTCAACTGCAAGATATTAACGTTTTTCAGCAAGACCACTTGGTGCTTTCTGGCGTTACATTAACTATCAATAAAGGCGAATTTGTTTTTTTAATTGGCCAAACTGGTAGCGGAAAAAGCAGTTTACTAAAAACCATTTATGGTGATCTAAAAATAAGCCAAGGAAATGGCGAAGTGGTTGGTTATTCCCTTACTACTATTAAAGAAAAAGAGGTGCCATTTATGCGTAGAAAAATGGGCATCGTATTCCAAGATTTTCAACTATTAACCGACCGTTCGGTAGAAGACAATTTAAAATTTGTGATGAGTGCTACTGGTTGGGACGATCCAAAAATGATTGCTGCCAGAACCGAAGAAGTAATTAACGAAGTAGGTTTGGCTGGTAAAAACCATAAAATGCCACATCAATTATCTGGTGGAGAACAACAAAGGGTAGTTATTGCGCGTGCCATGGTTAATCACCCAGCCGTTATTTTGGCCGATGAACCTACCGGAAATTTAGATCCAGATTCTTCAATAGAAATCATGAATTTATTATTAAAGATTTCGAAGATGGGCACCGCAGTGGTAATGGCTACGCACGATTACCGCATGATCGAAAAATTCCCATCGAGAATTATCAAATGTGAAAAAGGAAAAATTATTGAAGATCATTATCAAACCGTATAATTATTATTTATGAAAAAATTATTTTTAGCTATTGTTTTAACAGTTGGATTTAGTGCATTTGCAAATGCACAATCTGAAGGAATTGAAGTAGGCAATAAATTTATTGATTTAAAACTAGCGAACACAGAAGGCAAAGAGATTGCGCTTTCGGCTATCAAAGGCAAAGTAGTATTGCTAGATTTTTGGGCATCTTGGTGCGGTCCATGTAGAATGGAAAATCCAAACTTAATTAAAACTTATGCCCAGTATAAAACAGCAAAGTTTAAAAATGCAAAAGGCTTTGATATTTATAGTGTTTCTTTAGACAAAACAAAAGAACCTTGGATGGCGGCAATTGCCAAAGACAAATTAGTTTGGGAAAATCATGTGTCTGACTTAAAAGGCTGGTATTCTTCGGCTGCAGCTACTTATGGCGTTTCGTTTATACCTCAAAACTTTTTAATAGATGGCAACGGAATTATTGTTGGTAAAAACCTTAGAGGAGAAGAACTAGATAATGCACTAGAAAAACTTGTCAAATAATTAGGAATACTTTTTAATTAATTTAAAACTTCCTAAATGAAAAATGGGAATAGCAGACATGTTGTTCCCATTTTTTTTTACGCTACACATTTCGCCATTGTCGGATAAATAAAATGGCATTGGATTTTTAATGCTGTGCTTTTCGAATCCCATTTTTTTAAAGCCCGCATTACCTGCAAACGCAATATCTGTATAGGTCATGAGCTCATCCATTTTTTGAATGTCTTGAAAATGATGCAGTAATTTGGTTAAACCTCCAACAACAGTAAAACCTTTTTTGGTTGCGAAACGAAGCAGCTCAAAAGAACGGGCTGGCACTTCCCTATTGCTTAACATTCTAGCAGCAGAAAAAGTGGCCATGGCTACTATTTCTTTTGCTAAAACCAAAGCAAAATGATAGCGTGCATTACAGTTACCTTGTAAGTGATTCGCTGTTAAAAATTCGGCTGCTATTAATTTATCGACGCGTAAAATTTGACATTTTCGGCCATGGATTTTTTGATTTAAACCCATTAAAGAACGCAGCCTACTCGCAACTATTTCGCGCTTAAACTCCCACTGGTATTGCA
>CANJWU010000090.1 GCA_947478655.1 Sphingobacteriales bacterium
ATATCTTTTACTGGAACTGGCGCTGGCTTAGGCTTTGCTAAGTTCTTCGCTTTAATATCGGCCAAGGTTTTTTGCAAATCTGCTAACTCCCCTTCTTCTACTTCGTCTACCGCGGCAGAATTAGAAATGTCTTCTACTGCATTAATTCTAAATTTAGAAACTTTATTCCCAATGGCTTTCATTCCTTTTACATCTATAAAAGAAGCTACATTTAATTCCAAATCTTTAGGCGCTAATTTACCTTCTTTGGCAAATGAAACTTTAACGATCGGTTCTACTTTAGTACTTGCAAACCAACATTTAGAACCTGCGCTTTCCATGATAAAGGGGAATTTTTTATTGATGGTTGGACTTTCGATTTGAAAACGCTTTACATAAGATGCTTTACTTTCGCCATCCATATGAATAGCTGAAATCACGCGATCGGCATCGTATTTTTCTAATAAGAAATATTTATCATCGTAATGATTGCTGATATCGAAGTTGGTTAGTTCGTACGAACCATCTACATAAAGAACCAATATTTTATCGTCTCCTTGGAAAGTGCCTAAGAACCTGCCTCTGCCGTCTGTGTTGAGTCTGTGAATCGCATCATCAAACCAAACTTCTCGGCCGCCAAGGGTACTCACCCCTTTTGATTTTAAAATAACTTTCTTTACTGGAAATTTAGTGATGATATTTCCTTGCGAAGCCCTGCCTTTAATAGCAATTTCTGCAAAGTCTAAATCGAAAGCTAACTTTCTTAATTTAGACATAGGCTTAAGGTTAACGGTAACAATTTCTGATTCACCATTTGGATTAGCGGTGAAATAGAGCACCTCCGTGCCTTTAGAGCCTTGCGATAAATCGTATTCTTTATCTCTGGTAATACCCGTGATGGCAAATCTTTTCACAAATGATTTACCCGAAGCACCATCTCTATAGATTAAATGATAAACCGTACGATCATCATTCTTTTTAAATACGGCTGCATGGATAATGTCTTTGCCTACAAAAGTTTTCTCTGCTACTTTAATGACTTTGAATTTTCCATTGGCACAAAAAACAATGATGTCGTCAATATCAGAACAATCACAAACGTATTCGTCTTTCTTTAAACCTAAACCAACGAAACCTTCATTCCTGTTGATGTATAGCTTTTGGTTAGCCAAAGCTACTTGCGTTGCCGTTACTTTATCGAATAATTTTATTTCTGTTTTACGCTCTTTCCCTTTGCCGTATTTATCAAGTAATCTTTCAAAATAGGCAATCGAATATTCTGTTAAATTTTTAAGATTCGCTTTAACTTCTTTGATTTCTTTTTCAATTCCTTTTAAAATATCATCTGCTTTAAAGGCATCAAATTTAGAAATACGCTTAATTTTAATTTCTGTTAAACTTAAAATATCATCTTTGGTGACTTCTCTTAAAAGCTTTCCTTTAAAAGGAGTTAAGCCTTTATCGATGGTTTGCAATACCGACTCGAAGGTGGTACACTCTTCAATATCTCTGTATATTTTTTCTTCAATAAATATTTTTTCTAAAGAAGATGCATGCCATTTCTCATTCAATTCAGCTAAACGAATGCTGAGTTCTTGTTTCAATAAAGCCTTGGTATGATTGGTACTTTCGACTAAAATATCATTCACACTCATAAAATACGGCTTGTCATTTTTAATGACACAGGTATTTGGCGAAACAGAAACTTCGCAATCGGTAAAAGCATATAAGGCATCGATGGTAACGTCTGGCGAAATTCCAGGCGCTAAATGCACCATAATTTCTACGTTTTTAGCCGTATTATCTTCAATTTTTTTAATCTTGATTTTACCTTTATCGTTGGCAGAAATAATACTATCAATTAAACTGCCAGTAGTAGTTGAAAAAGGAACTTCGGTAATGGCTAAGGTCTTTTTATCTTTCTCGATAATTCTGGCACGCACACGCACCCTACCGCCACGCTGACCTTCGTTGTAATTGGTGAAATCTGCTAAGCCACCAGTTAAAAAATCGGGTAGTAAATTAGGACGATTACCTTTTAATATTTCAATAGAAGCTAAAATTAATTCGATGAAATTATGCGGTAAAACTTTAGTGGCTAAACCTACTGCAATACCTTCTGCTCCATGTGCTAATAATAAAGGAAACTTAACAGGCAAAGTAATGGGCTCGCGATTTCTGCCATCGTAAGATAATTGCCAGTTGGTCGTTTGCGGATTAAACACTACATCTAGCGCAAACTTAGAAAGCCTAGCCTCGATATATCTTGGAGCAGCTGCACTATCGCCAGTAACAGGATCTCCCCAGTTACCTTGACAATCAATTAATAAATTTTTCTGACCAATTTGTACCATCGCATCTCCGATAGAGGCATCTCCGTGCGGATGGTATTTCATGGTATTTCCAATTACATTGGCCGCTTTATTGTATCGACCATCGTCCATTTCCTTAAGCGAATGTAAGATTCTTCTTTGAACAGGCTTTAAACCATCGTACATATTTGGCACGGCTCTGTCTAAGATTACATAAGAGGCGTAATCTAAAAACCAGTTTTCGTACAAACCAGTAATCGGTATAATATTATGATTTAATTTTTCTTCGTTTGGTGTTTCCATCATTTGGTTTTCAATAATCCTTCACACATTTAATCAGCTAATTCGCCAGCAATTTCGGGCAATTCAGCGACGATTTCTTCTTTTTCAAATCGTAAATTCTTCACAATAAACTCTTGTCTTGCGGGTGTGTTTTTACCCATATAGTACTCTAATAATTGTTGCATTTTTTGATCTTTCGGAATAATTACCGGATCGATGCGAATGTCTTTACCAATAAATAGTTCAAATTCTTCTGGCGAAATTTCTCCTAAACCTTTGAATCGGGTAATTTCAGATTTTTGTCCTAATTTATCGAGTGCGTTTTTTCTTTCTTGTTCTGAATAACAATAAATCGTTTCTTTTTTATTTCTCACTCGGAATAATGGCGTTTGTAAAATATACACATGACCCGCTTTTACTATGTCTGGAAAAAACTGTAAAAAGAAAGTCATCATCAATAAACGAATATGCATTCCATCCACATCGGCATCGGTTGCAATCACAATATTATTATAGCGTAAGTTTTCGATACCATCTTCAATATTTAAGGCATGTTGCAATAAATTGAATTCTTCGTTTTCGTAAACTATTTTTTTAGTAAGGCTGAAACAGTTCAGTGGCTTACCTTTCAAGCTAAACACCGCTTGCGTTTCTACATCTCTAGATTTAGTTATAGATCCACTTGCAGAATCTCCCTCGGTAATAAATAATGTGGTATCAAATCTTCTGACATGTTTTTCGTCGTCTAAATGAACCTTACAATCTCTGAGTTTTTTATTATGTAAAGCTGCTTTTTTGGCACGCTCGTTAGCCAGTTTTTTAATGCCCGCAATTTCTTTTCGTTCTCTTTCCGATTGCAAAATTCTTTTGAGCAAAGCATCGGCGGCATCGGCGTGTTTATGCAAATAATTATCTAACTCTTTTTTCAAAAAGTCGTTGATCCAATTTCGAATGCTTGGACCTTCTGGTGCCGCATTTATAGAACCTAATTTTGTTTTAGTTTGCGATTCAAATACGGGTTCTTGAATTCGAATACTAATTGCAGCAACAATAGAAGCCCTAATATCCGAAGCATCAAAATCTTTTTTATAATATTCTCTGATTGTTTTCACCACTGCTTCTCTGAAAGCCGCTTGGTGCGTACCTCCTTGCGTGGTATGCTGTCCATTCACAAAGGAATAATACTCTTCGCCATACTGACTATTATGGGTCATGGCTATTTCAATATCATCTCCTTTTAAATGAATAATTGGATATCGAATGGTTTCGTCTGTTTTTCTGTCTAATAAATCGTACAGCCCTCTTTGCGATGCAAATTTTTCGCCATTTAATTGAATAGTTAAACCTGCATTCAAAAAAGCATAATTCCAAAGCATGTTTTCCATGAACTCATGGATATACCTAAAATTTCTAAAAATTTGATCGTCTGGAACAAAGGTAATGCAGGTGCCATTTTTTTGCGTGGTCGCTTCTTCTTTAAATTCTTGGGTTAATTCGCCGCGAGAAAATTCGGCAACCTTGGTTCTTCCATCTCTAAATGATTGCACCTTAAAGCTAGCAGACAAAGCGTTTACAGCCTTTGTACCCACTCCGTTTAATCCTACCGATTTTTGAAATGCTTTAGAGTCGTACTTACCTCCAGTATTTATTTTAGAAACACAATCAATTACTTTTCCTAATGGAATTCCACGGCCATAATCTCTGACAATTACTTTGTGATCGGTAATTGTTAAATCAATTTGCTTACCCACACCCATCACAAATTCATCGATAGAATTATCAATGATTTCTTTCAATAGAATATAAATACCATCGTCTAAACTAGAACCATCTCCTAGTTTACCAATGTACATGCCGGGTCTTAGTCTAATATGTTCTTTCCAATCGAGTGATCGGATATCGTCTTCACTATAATTACTATTTGCCATTTTTTGTATTTAAAATTTATACTGAAACCCATTCAACAAATGGTTCCAAAACCCAATTCAAACAAGTCAGGTTTGCACAAATCTAAAATTTTAGGGAATTAAGCGAGGGAAAAGATTTCCACAACAAGTCTGAAAGGCATTAAAAACAAGCCTTTGCTACAAAATTGATTTAAATATTGCCTGATTTTCAGTGATTTAAATAATTAAGCTTCCATCAAATCCCTAATCACTACAGAGGCCATGGTACAACCAAACATGGCTGGCATATAAGAAACCGTACCAATAATTGATTTTTTTGGGAAAGCATTAGGGGTTTCAATGATTTTAGTTTTGTCGGCTGCTTCGGGCGAAAAAACCACTTTGACTCCTTTTCGAGTACCTAAATGATATAACCTTTTGCGCACATATTTTGCCAAATTACATTGGTATGTTTTAGAAATATCTACTACTTTGATTTGAGAGGGATCCACTTTCCCTCCTGCTCCCATAGAACTTACAATCGGAATTTTCTTATCTAAACAGGCTTTGATAAAAAATACTTTAGGCGACAAAGTGTCGATACAATCTACCGCATAATCGAATTGTTCTTCTGTTAAAATTTCGTCGGTGCGATCATCTTTTACAAATTCGTTTAATACACGCAATTGAATTGCTGGATTGATATCACGGATGCGATCAGCCATAACTTCTACTTTATTTAAGCCCTCGGTCGAAGTCAATGCAGGAATTTGTCTATTTTTATTACTGGCATCAACCGTATCAGCATCTACAATCGTCATCTTACCAACGCCTGCTCTGGCTATCATTTCGGCGCAGATACCACCTACACCA
>CANJWU010000091.1 GCA_947478655.1 Sphingobacteriales bacterium
AACTGCGCTGAACATTAAAACTCCCATAGCTAAGTAATCTAATCCGGTCCAAATTACTTCGTTTGTAAATTTGCTAGCAATATATGGGATGAATAATAAGCTCCACACCGAGCAAATCATTACAACAAATCGTCGCAATTTCATCATTTTTTAATATTGCTTAATCTGAAACTGAGCATAATTTTTATTACTCTTTAAGAATGCTAATTGTTGCATTAGCTGTTTATCTTTTACTAATAAATAAATACTTGTATTTGGATTTGCATACAAATTTGTGGCCAATAGCATTTTACTGATCAATTGATTTAAAGAATTATCTTGAATACTTTTAGCGCTAATGAAAAAATAAAAATCAATGTTATTTATGGGCGTGATGAGCTGATTAACCTGATTGACCATCATGGCCAAAGCCATTGAATCTGTTGCGATACCTACATTTGCTTTGGAAATTTGATCGGCAATACAGTTATTTAAATTAGCCCCATGACATATTACTGGTTTTGCCGAAAAATCAACAGCAACATAAGTATCCTTAAGCAAACGACTTCCTAATTCCTTAATATAGTTTTTAATACTTACGCTGTCTTCTATATTTGCTTTACTTAAATAGTAACATGCATTTTGCGCATTTGACTTAGCCAATACAAATACAAAAAACAACAAGAAGCCTAATCTTTTTTTCATTGCTATAATTTATATTTTAATGTTAGTTGAAAAGTGCTGATATCTATAAAATGCTGTAGCTTGTTAATCAATAATACACTTTCTATTTGATCGTATTTTATACTCAATGATTTTTCTTGTGGTGTTAGTATTTCTGCTGTAGATTGTAAAAAAGCAAAACCTACATTTGCAGATATTTTTTTAGTGACGCTTCGTTCCACCCCTATTTGCAAGCCATAAAAATTAAGCTGCGAATTTAGTTGCAATGCAGTAGAATCAAATAATTGATAAGATCCAAAATCATAAACGCCATTTTCACTTATTTTAACATTGAAAAAATCGGTGTACAGGCCGCTATAAATTGCGGTGGCCTCGGTTTCTCGCTTTAGTGTTCCATTTACTTTTTTAGCAAGCCTAAACCCTATATTCAATTTTGTTTTGGAATTAAATTTATAAGCCAACTCCAGCGTTGCATTGGTAGTTGTAAAATTTAAATGCTGAAACTCATTAATATCACTTATTTCGTTGAATCGAATATAGTTTGAACCATCTGGATCAATGGCATTAAAAACTTCAGAATAACTTTTTAAATAACTCACATTTTCTGCGGCATAGCTTGAATAACCTAACACAACGGCAGCTTCCCATTTTGGTTTGTTAAATAAATAAACCCCCAAGCCAATGCCTTTATTTGACATTTTTAAATTACTATTTTCTATTATAGGATTGCTACTTAGAATAGGATTACTTGCAATAAAATAATTTATCCCAAAATTACCTTCTAAAAAAAAAGTTGATTTTCTAAAATAAAGCGCATGCGTACTATTCAATTTTGTATTTGAATAAATTCTTCTTAACCTGTTTTGATTAAAATTTACACCACCAAAATCTAAGTAGTTGGCCGTATTGATATTAATTTTTTGTGGCTTGTTCAATAAGATATTATGCAGATAAATCAATCCATTGGAGTCTGTTTGTGTATTAATACCATTGACAGTTAAATTGTATAAAGGTATTTTTTGTACCGTGGTATCTTGCGCACTTTTAAAGCCATCTAAAATAGATCGTTTGCGAATTGCTTTAACTATTAAATATTTTCCTCTTGGTGTAAGTTGATTGATCGCTTTGATTTTAAATATTTTAGTTTTAATCGTATAAGCTAATTCAAAACTAACGTCTAATGTATCTTTGATCATTACTTTATTTACATTCACAGCGCTTAAATATAATTGGGCATCAACTATAAAATTGAACTCTAGCGAATTTAGCGTGTCTATCCTTAACTGATACGGAACAACGGCAATATATGTTGGGGCATTTCCTTTAGTATATACATAATTATTATAGCGTAAAACATATTGGTCTAAAGTTAAGCTATCTGCTAATTTATTTTCTTGTAGTATAAGATTTGGCACGCGCACTGCTGACGATTCAAAACAGGCTCTTAAACCATCATTGTCTTCAATAATATTAATGGCAGCATAATAATCTAAGAAGTATAGCGCTTTTAATTTCAAATTAGCTTGCGCATTCATTTGATTTTGTGCAAATGCGCCTTTATATCCCGAAATAGAAAATAGCAAAAGGTATAACAGAAAATAAATTTTATTTTTTTTCATCTATTGCCCTCCCAAAATTAATTTAGCCCAGTACTGCAACGATTGGTTATCTATTATCTGCACAAAATAAATTCCAGGTGGTGCATTTAATTTAAATTGTGCGGCTAGCGTATTGTCAAGAATAAAGTTGTCTATTAACCTGAGTTGATTATCAAAAACTTTTATGGATGAAATTGCAATGTTATTACTTTTTATATTAAAAATCCCGCTTGATGGGTTAGGATATAATAAAAATGGTGTGTTCAGCATGTCTGTCATTCCTGTTGCAGACGATTTATTATAATAACTTTTTGTTTCGCAAGCACCTAAACTAGTCTTTAAATAATATTCATATAATGTTGTATCAAAAGTATGTGGCAATAATACATAGCGTAAATTACCGCCCACAATGTCTGTTTCTAAATTGGTACTTTTTGTAAAAAATCCCCATTGATAAATTACACCAAAAGTTGAATCACTACAAAATAATAAATCCGAATTCTCTTTTCTTAATATTTTTGATTTTGAGGGTGCTTGTCCAAACTTAATGCGCACAGGCAATTTCATTTCATTTAAGCAGCCCGTTATTTTATTAATTTGTGTGAGACGCAAAGTGTCTACCCCTTCTTTTAATCCCCAATTTACATATACAACTTTGTCTGAAGGATTGGAAACAATTTTACCGCCACTTGTACTCCAGAAATAAGTATAGTTTGCATTTGTTTGCGCAAGACCATATCTCACCTCTTGTTGGTTTCTACAAACGGTGGTCACACCTAAAATTGTAGTGGTATCTGGAAGTGGTAAAACAGTGATTCTGATTACATTTGAAGTATCTCCACCACAACCAGATCCTGAATAATTAATGAGTCGATAATAGGTGTCTTTTTGAACTTTCGCTGGAATATATATTGGATTAGTTGCAGCAGGAATAGTAGACCAAATGCTGTTTAATCCAATTTGCCATTGATAAAAATAATTTCCATCACCACCAGTTGCAGGTGTTCGAATGGTTAAACTATTTGGAATTAGATTATAACAAACATTTTGATCCGCATTGATAACTGCACTTTTGTAAACTGAATATACTTTAATTTTTAATACGCCACTATTAATTTCTCCACAGCCATTTACAGAAGTAATTTTTACTCTATAAAATCGTGTCTGTAAAAGTTTTCCTGATTGGTAATTATCAAACAAGGCACCATTTATATTTGTAAAATTAATCGAATCCGAAGAAACTTGCCATTGGTAAGTATATACATCCCCACCACCACTTGGAGCTAAAGCAAATTGCATGCGAGCAGGCGTTGCATTATAACAAATAATTTGATTATTACTTAATTGTCCCGCCGAAAGCTGATCGTATACATTGATTTTTACAGAATCCGAAGCAATAGACCTACAGCCAAAAATAGCAATGGCATTGATTCTAAAATAGGTAGTCTGTTTTAAATTTCCAGGCGAAAATTTCAAAGTTGTTGCACCACTTATATCAATCCAGTTGGTTCCGTTAGTAGAACTTTGCCATTGATATATAAATTTATTATCTGCACCACTTGCATAAACGGTTAAACGCAAGGTGTCTGGAATTGTATTATAACATATACTTTGCGCTTGCGTAATGCGGGGCTTGGTATAAATACCAGATAATACTTTTATTTTAATAGCATTACTAATTTGTAAACCGCAACCCAAATTGCATTGATTGAATAAGCGTACGTAAGTTGTTTGGAATAAATTTGCCATTTTTAATTTAGTACCATTTTGTCCATTTATACTAAACCAATTGATACTGTCGGTGGAACTTTGCCACTGGTAAAAATAAGTACCGCTTCCACCTATTGGATTTGTCAATAATCGAATGGTGTCTGGTGCAGAATTATAACAAATGGTTTGACTTTTGTTAATACTTGCGCCAACAAACAAAGGATATACTTTTATTTTAATACTATTTGTATAAGCACTTCCGCAACCTGTATTCGAAATTATATTTACGCGATAAAAAACAGTTTGCAATAAATTTAAAGGCTGAAATGAAAGTACATTGGGATTAGCAATATTCGAAAAATTAATAGAATCGGAAGAAACTTGCCATTGATAAGTATATAAATTGCCAGCGCCAGAAGGTAAAGTAAAAAACTGAATAGCGTTTGGAATCGTATTGAAACAAATAGCTTGATTACCGACTAACTCTCCTGAGCTGAAAGCACCATAAACAGTAACTTTTACCGAATCAGAAAAAAGTGTTTCGCATCCATTAGCAGAAGTGGCTTTATACCTATAATATGTTGAAGTGGTTAATATTCCTGGAGCCAATGTTAAACCTTTTTTGCCAAGTATATCAGACCACACTGTTCCATTACTAGATATTTGCCATTGAAAAGAAAATACATTTCCGCCACCTGAAGGAATAGATTGAACGCGAAGGGTATCGGCTGCTGTGTTAAAACATATATTTTGCGAAGCGGTAATTACCGGCTTACTTACATATCCTAAAACCGTAATTATTATTGCTTTGGCAGTGTCGTTTTTACAACCAGAAATGGTTGTTGCTACTAAGCGAACAAAAGTAGATTGAATTAATTTATTTAATTTTAATTTGATGGAAGTTTGTCCACTTATATTTTGCCAGGTAATACTATCTATGCTACTTTGCCATTGATAGGTATACCAACCCAAACCATTTGCAGGATAGTTAATAGCCCGAACGGTATCCGGCGCAGTATTATAACAAATTTGCTGATTATTATTTAATATCCCTTTAGGCAAAACTGGAAGTACATTAAATTCTACATAAGCACTGGTATCTTTTTTTAAACCAGCACCTGCAGAATCTACGATACAACGAAATTTACTGTTGTTATAAGAGTAGGGAACATTCGTAATAAACAGCGTATCGTTTACCGCAACTAAATAAGTGTTATTGATTAAATTTACCCAACCTGTAGCAGTTGAATCTTGCCAAGTATAAATCGAGTTGGCAGGTTGTGGATTGACCACATTAAAAATGATGTTTGTATTTTGACAAATAGCGATGCTTCCGGGAGCAACAACAACAGCAGATTGA
>CANJWU010000092.1 GCA_947478655.1 Sphingobacteriales bacterium
GGAACTTACTCTTCTATTTGTGTTGCATCTCCAGTAATTGTTGAATTCAATAAAAAAAATATCAATAAATCTTAATTGATCAATTATATTTAAAAGGCCCATCTAACGATGGGCCTTTTTTGATTAAAAGCTATGGCCCTAGAAATTCCAGAAACCTCTTTTCCCCGTGTCATTGTTATTGGTGGTGGCTTTGGTGGTATTCAAGTTGCCAAAAAATTAAGAAATAAAGAGGTACAAGTACTGGTCTTAGACCAACACAATTACCATACTTTTCAACCCCTTTTATATCAAGTAGCCACGGGTGGTTTGGAACCAGATTCCATTGCATTTCCATTGCGTAAAATATTTAAGCACCATCAAAATATAATTGTAAGATTGGCCAGGGTAGATTTAATTCAACCCGAAAAGAAAACGATTTTAACGAGTATTGGCGAAATTTCTTACGACTTTTTAGTGATTGCTACTGGATCTAAAACAAACTTTTTTGGCAATCAAGAAATCAAAGATAATTCGATGCCAATGAAAAGTATTCCAGAAGCATTGAATTTAAGAAGTTTGATTTTGCAAAATTTCGAAGAGGCATTGTTAAAAGATAAACCAGCTGAGCAAGCACAATTAATAAATTTTGTGATTGTTGGTGGAGGTCCTACTGGCGTTGAAACAGCCGGTGCTTTAGCCGAATTAAAATTACATGTTTTACCCAATGATTATCCAGATTTAGACCTCAGTAAAATGCAGATTAATATCATAGAGCGTGCGCCTAGGTTATTAAATGGCATGTCTGAGCAGGCTTCTAAACGCGCCGAAGAATTTTTAACAGAAATGGGTGTTCGAGTAAGAACAAATGATTCTGTGAAGAGCTATAATAGCTTAAACGCAACCTTAGAAAGTGGGGTGATCTTAAATACTTCGAATTTAATTTGGACAGCTGGCGTAAAGGCTGCTACCATTGCTGGATTAGACAGCGATTTAACTGAAAGAGGCAGCAAATTAATAGTTGACCAATACAATACCGTGATGGGTTACGAACATATTTTTGCCATTGGCGATGTGTGTGCGATGCCATCGGAAGACTATCCCAATGGACATCCGGGTGTGGCACAGGCTGCCATTCAACAAGGCAAAAACCTTGCAAATAATATCATCAATATAGTAAACGATAGACCCTTAACTGCTTTTAAATATAAAGACCTTGGGGCAATGGCCACAATAGGAAGAAACAAAGCCGTGGTCGATTTACCACTCATCAGGTTCCAGGGCGTATTTGCATGGTTTGTATGGATGTTTTTACACCTATTATTTTTAGTAGGTTTTAGAAATAAATTAATAGTTTTAATAAATTGGATCTGGAATTACTTTAGTTACGATAACGGCACCCGATTAATTATTCGACCGTTTAGAAAAAACAAACAAGTAAGAGAAGAAGAAATTAAAATTGTGCCAAGAAATTAATTATAAATGATCAGACGAGCAGTAATTTCGGATTGTCCAAGCATTTTAACTTTGATTAAAGAATTGGCTGTTTTTGAAAAAGCACCAAACGAAGTAAGTGTAACATTGGCAGAAATGCAAAGCGCCGGATTTGGCGAAAACCCCGTATGGTGGGCCTTTGTGCACGAAAATGAACACAAACAAATTGATGCATTTGCCTTATATTACATTCGCTATTCTACTTGGAAAGGAAATAGAATGTATTTAGAAGATATTTTAGTAACCGAAAATGCCAGAGGCAAAGGCATCGGCACCCTTTTAATGAATCAATTAATAGAAGAAGCTAAAACAAAAGAATTAAAGGGAATCGTATGGCAAGTGCTAGATTGGAACGAAAAAGCAATTCAATTTTATCAAAAATATGCAAGCAGTTTTGATTCAGAATGGATCAACTGTAGTTTAACAACCGAACAAATCAATTCATCAAATGCAAGTATTTAAATTTGGAGGCGCATCTGTTAAAGATGCCGAAGCAGTTAAAAACATTAGCGTTTTACTAAGTAAGCAAAGCACCAAAGAAACTGTAATGGTGGTTTCTGCCATGGCAAAAACAACTAATGCCTTAGAAGAAGTTTGCAAAAGCTTTATCAATGCTGGTGCAGATTTAAGCACAAAAGTACTTTCCATTAAACAAATGCATCTTCAAATAATCCATGATTTGTTTACAGATAATAATACCCATCTAATCAATGATATTGAAAATGTATTTGTGGAATTAGATTGGATATTAGAAGAACCGCCTCACGAAAATAATGCCTTTATTTACGATCAAATTGTATCCTTGGGAGAAATTTTATCTACAAAAATAATTGCTGCATACCTTAATTACACAGGATTACCTTGCATTTGGGTAGATGCTAGAAGTTATATTCAAACAGATAATAATTACCAAGAAGGAAAAGTAAATTGGGAAGAAACTAGCGCATTAATTCAACAAGATTTCCCTAAATTATTATCCGAAAAAATGATAGTTACGCAAGGATTTATTGGTGGTACGTCCGAGAATTTTACGACAACTTTAGGTCGCGAAGGTTCTGATTATTCTGCAGCCATTTTTGCAGCATGTTTAAATGCAACTTCAGTTACTATATGGAAAGATGTGGATGGCGTATTAAATGCCGATCCTAAATTATTTCCCAATACCGAAAAATTCGAACGCCTTCCTTACGCAGAAGCGCTAGAAATGACTTATTATGGTGCAACTGTTATTCACCCTAAAACGATAAAACCCTTACAAAATAAGCTCATTCCCTTGTTTGTAAAACCATTTTTAAATCATGCTGGAACGGGCACTCATATTGGACAATTTGATCAAATGACTTATTCCATTCCAACCATTATTGTAAAAAAGGAGCAAGTTTTAATGAGTATTTCGAGTAGAGATTTTTCTTTTATTTCTGAACAAAACTTAAGTAACATATTGGGGCATTTTGCAAAAGCAAATATCAAAATTAATACCATGCAAAACTCAGCCATGACCTGGACTTGTTGCTTTGATTACCATGAAGAAAAATTAAATCAAATAATTGCCGTATTAAAACCAGATTTTAAAGTTTACTATAATGAATCGCTTTCCTTAATTACCTTAAGGCATTATAATCAAGCGAGCATAGACGAAATCAGTAAAAACAAAGAGGTATTAATTGAACAAAGAAGTAGAAATACCGTTCAGTTAGTATTGAGATAAATTACCCGGTTCGTCTATCGTAGTATGTAAATCGACTAATACACCATCCGAAATATCGAATATCCAACCGTGTACCGTTAAGGATTGTTGATTTTTCCAAGCATTTTGAACAATAGATGTTTGACAAACATTTAACACTTGTTCTCTTACATTTAACTCACACATTAAATGTAAACGATCATCCGGATTAGTTAATTGATCAACTTTTTGTTGGTGTTTTTGATAAACAGCTTTGATTTTGGCTAACCAAGCATCCATTAATCCAAATGATTGATTTTGCATGGCCGCATCTACCCCACCACAACCATAATGCCCTGTTACAATAATGTGTTTTACTTTTAGAATTTCAACCGCATATTGAATTACCGACATGCAGTTGATATCTGAAGCAACCACTACATTCGCAATATTTCTATGAACAAATAATTCGCCTGGTTCTAATCCAACTATTTCGTTGGCTGGCACACGACTATCAGAACAGCCAATCCATAAGTATTGCGGTGTTTGTATGCCTTTTAATCGGCTAAAAAAATCGGTACGAATACCTAATTTTTCATTTACCCAATTCTTATTATTTTGCAATAATTGAAGCAGGTCGTCGTGTGTATGTGACATCTATTTTATAAAATTCTATTAGCGTCGAATGCTTCTAAGTAATCTGCAAAACGACGAACAAATTGACCACCTAATGCACCATCAACAATTCGGTGATCGTAAGAATGTGATAAGTACATTTTATGTCTGATGGCAATCATATCTCCATCTGGCGTTTCAATTACCGCTGGCATTTTTCTAATCGCACCCACTGCCATAATAGCTACTTGAGGTTGGTTGATAATAGGCGTTCCCATTACATTTCCGAAAGAACCCACATTGGTTAAAGTATAAGTTCCGCCCGAAATTTCATCTGGTGTTAATTTGTTATTTCTTGCACGATTAGCTAAATCGTTTACCACTTTAGTAATACCAATTAAATTCATTTGATCTGCATTTTTAATAACTGGAACAATTAAATTTCCAGAAGGCAATGCAGCTGCCATACCAATATTGATATTTTTTCTTTTGATAATTTGTGTTCCATTTAAAGAAACATTGATCATTGGAAAATCTTTGATTGTTTTAACCAATGCCTCAATAAATATCGGCGTAAAAGTAATTTTCTCTCCTTCTTTTTTCTCGAAATCTTTTTTAATCTTTTCTCTCCATTTAACAATGTTAGTTACATCTGCTTCTACAAACGAAGTAACATGAGGGGAAACATGCTTACTCATAACCATATGGTCGGCAATGAGTTTTCTCATGCGATCCATTTCTATGACTTCGTCGCCTGCTTGAACTGTTATATTTGGTGTATTGATTTTTATATCTGAAGTACTTGCTGCTACTGGAGTTGGAGCCGTTGCAATTGCCGCAGGAGCTGCTGCTACCGCAGGTGTTGGAGCAACTTGTGGCGTTCCTGCTTTTCTATTACTTAAATAATTTAATATATCATTTTTAGTTACACGACCATCGTTACCCGATCCTGCTATGCTATCTAATTCTTGTTGAGATAATCCTTCGCTAGCCGCAATGCTTTTAACCAATGGAGAATAAAATCTGTTTTCTGCATTCGAAATTCTTGGACTTTCAGATTTTGTTTCGGTTAAGTCAATTCCTGGGATTGCAGTTGGCACAGCTACTGGAGCTTGCAGGGTTGGTGCAGCAGTAACAGCACCGGCTTCGGTTTCAATGATTGCAATTACGGCACCCACTTTTACTACATCACCTTCGTTAAATAAAGTTTTTAACAAAGTTCCTGCAACTGGAGAAGGTACTTCCGAATCAACTTTATCGGTTGCAATTTCTAATACAGATTCATCTGCATCAATTGCATCGCCGGCAGCTTTCACCCATTTAATAATGGTTGCTTCGGCAACACTTTCACCCATTTTTGGAAGTAGTAATTCGTATTGAGCCATAATTCTTATTTCAATAAATATTTATTTCAACGCACAAAAATAATCGAATTTCGCTTATCCTTCAATTTTAATTCTCTTTGAGGAGTCTATAAAGCATGTAAAGTGCACTAACTGCCGTTCTTTCAATGTTTTGCATTCTTTTATTTCCGAATAAAAACTTTTTGGCAAGCACCTTATTTTTACTTGCAAC
>CANJWU010000093.1 GCA_947478655.1 Sphingobacteriales bacterium
CAATAAATAGTAAAGCCCATCCAATCATTACACCTAAGAAGCCAGCAATACTTGCAATTTTGAGCAGTGTTTTCATGAATTTTGTTAAAAGTTAAAATTAACAAAATCTGATCAATTGCTTATCACAATTGTTGAAAATTAACTAATCAAATTATATTCAGCATATTTACAGAAACAAGCTATTTTTGGTCAAATTTAAAGATGAAAAGATTAATACTCTTATTGGCAATTTTATTCACCATTTTATTGGCTATTGGTTTGTATTACCAACAACAGTCAAAACAGCTGCCAGTAAATGAGTCTATATTTAGTTTTGTTTCCAGTAATACCCCTGTTGTTTTACAATTAACCTTAGATGATCGCTTGGTCGAAACATTTGAAAATGCCGATAATCAGCAATATTTATTTACAGCCGCCTATTTACAAGAAATTAAAACTTGTTATCGTTTAGCTAAAAACAACCAAGCAATTAAAGATGTAGTCTACAATAATAATTTATTAATTGCCTTTCATCCACAAACCGCCGAAAATGTTTCCACAACTTATATTTTAGATGTGAGCAATAGGCCTTTAGAAAACATTGCTAGTTTTATTCCATCAAACGATAGCTTAGCAAAGGCACCAGCTCCAAGCGATTTTGTCGATACTAAAATTTATCATGCGCGCATGCAGGCCGACTCTATACTACACTTTGCAAAAGTGGGTAATTATTTAATTTTTAGTTTTCAAGAACAAGAAGTACAACAAGCTATTCGGGCGCATTTAGGCATTGCCAATTTTCAGAAAAAACAAGCATTTGTAAATTTATTCAACCGCTACAATGCAAAGATGACGGGTATTGCAACGATTTATATTAATTATCAAAACTTTCCAAAGTTTGTCAATACTTTTATCAAAGAAAACTACTTTTCGACTTTTACAGATTTTAATCAACTGGGTAATTTTGGCGTATTTAGTGTAGATTTTTCTAAAGATGATTGGCTGTTAAAAGGAAAATTAAATTATGATGCAAAAAATTTTATTGCTGTTTTTGAAGGTCAGCAAGCGGCTAGCTCTTACTTAATTTCTTTTGTACCTAATGCATCGATGGGCTTTCAAGATTTTATTTTATCGGATTATGCACTTTTTAGAACTAAGCTAAAAAAATACTATACACTTAATCGCAGCTTTGCTTTTAATACTACCATAGCTACGCAATCAAAAAAATTAAAAACAAATTTGGAAGATTTGATCAATAATTGCGCTGGGGTAGAATACCTTGCCATGAGCACAGGTATTGATTCTGCGCATATTGCTTCAGATTTAGTGATGATGCATTTAACACAAGTAGAAGATTTTCGAAAAAAGATTTTACGCATCAATACACTAGCACATCATCCAAAATATGAGGCCTATAAAGGTAGGGCCATTGCAAAATTTCCTATTCCTAATTTTATGCAATTGACAATGGGGCTTCCCTTTGCAAAGTTTGAATCGCAGTATTATTGTCTGTTAGGTGATCGTTTATTATTGGCGCCTTCTGTAAAGCAATTACATTGGTACATTGATGCCTATAATACCGGAAACCTTATTTCTTCGAGTAATCGTTTTAAAACATTTAACGCAAATTTAAATGCGCAGTATAATTATTTATATTATTTGCCAATTGTTGGAAATGAAAAAAAATGTGCTGGAGTACTAAACGATTTTACAGCAAGCAATTTTACAAAAGCTTTGAACTGGTCGGCCTACGATGGTTTGGCTTATCAGTTTTCATTTGATCAGCAAAAGGTTAATACGCTATTTTACCTCTCCAAAAAACTACAAGTACCCAATTCTTTAAAGTTTTTATGGAAATACCGTAGTTCGGTTGCCGCATCAACTGCGCCAATTATATTGCCATTAGCTGAACCTTTGATTGTTTTTCAAGATGATAGTAATCAAGTGCATTTTTTAAATATGGCTGGAAAACTCACTAAATCCCTAGCTATAAAAGAAGCGCTCATTGGCGAAATACGAACCCTTAAACAAGCAGGCACTTACCGTATTTTATTTAATACAGCAAATTACCTTTATTTTATGGATGCCAATGGAAAAGCAATGCCAGGTTTTCCAATTAAATTGGCTGCAGCTACAGATCAACCTTTATCTTTAATAAATTATCAAAATACAAACGAATACCGTGTTTTTATAAATTGTATCAATCAAAGTATTTGGGCTTACGACTTAGCCGGTTTAGCGCTGATAGGTTGGGAAGGCAGGCGCCTTGATTCCATTCAATCTCCCATTCAACAAGTTCGAATAAATAATAAAGATTATTTTTTCTTACATACAAACAAGGGTAAATTTTATTGGATCAGTAGAAAAGGGGAATTATTAAATAGTCCCAAAGACAGCAGCAACAGTACTTACACAAATCCATTCTATTTTATTTCCGATACGGCAGAAGCTAAAAACAGGTTTGTGAGTACCAATCAAAATGGGGCAATCACTAGTGTTTATTTTGATGGCAACATTCAACAAGCCAAGTCTTGTCCGTATTCAAAATCACATTTGTTTTTACAAGCAGATGTATATGGCGATTCGCTGCAAGAACAAATTTACCTCGACCAAAATACCTTACAAGTGTTTAATCTACAAACTAAACTTTACAGCTATCAATTTAGTAATAAAATAAATCAAGCCGCATTTCCATTAAAAATTGATCTAAATACCGAAGGTTTAGGCATAGTTTCTGATGTCAATAATCAATTTTATATGTTTGATAGACGCGGTAAATTAATGTTAGATTTTCCAATTCCCGGAAATGCAAAGCCCAGTGTATGGCAATCGCCTGGTAAAGCTTATTTAGTAATTTTAGGCCCAGATGGTGCCATTTTTGCCTATCAGACTCAATTTTAATCGATTAAATTATTTTGCATTCACCCGAATTTCTTATATTTAAAGCAGAAATCCTTTGGCTTAAATAACCTATTATGTATTTTTTAAAAAAGAAAAATTTAATTGCAAGTGTATGTTTAGTATGGCTTGCATCCTTTAGTATATCCTCTTGTAATTTATTAGATGAAGGAATTGCAGAGCCTTATTTTACGCCAGATTATGTTTTACCATTGGCGCATGGTAATTTAACTTTGGCAAATATCACGCAGAAAGATTCAGGAATTATACAAACATCACCTACTAATTATTTCAAAGTAGGCTTTAGAGATACCGTATTTGAGCAAGACTTAGGTGGACAATTAGCAGCAGTTCAAAATATACCCGAAATTCCATCTCCTTTATATTTTGACCCGAGTGGGGGTAAGCACACCATTAAAACACAAGACTTTACATTTGATTTAACTTTGCCTTTGCAGTTAAGTAAATTAACACAATTGGTTTTAGTAAGTGGTAAATTAAAATTAAAAATAGTAAATAATAAAACTTTTGCATTTACCAATTTACAATGGGAAATTCCTGGACTAAAAATTAATGGTTTGCCCTATGTTTCTCCAATTATAGAAAAAATTAATTCGGGTGCATCAGATTCTACCACCATCGATTTAACCAATGCAGATTGGGATTTGCGTGGCAAAAATTTAGATAGTAATAGTTTAATGTATATTAAACTAAATGTATTATCGGGTACCAATAATGGCTCCCAATTAGGCCTAGGTTATTTCTCCCTTTCCTTGTCTGATGTTGAAGTTGGCTATTCTGTTGGCAGATATTTTACCATCGATTTTCCAGAATTTAAAACAACCGCAGATGTATTGCCTGCCGCATTTTACAAAAATATTAAAGGAGGTTCAATGAGTTTAAAAGAAGCTAAGGTGACCTTAGACTTTGACAATACCTCGGGTTTGCCATTTTTAATTAATGTAAAAGTATCGACCAAAAATGGCGTAACAGGTCGAATAGATTCTTTTAAAACAGGTGACCTCAATATTTTAAAAGCAGAACTTGGGCCCAGTGCTGTGATCAACAGATTTGTTTTAGACGACTCAAAAGGTTTTGGAAAAACCATTTCTAATTTTCCAACTACCATGGGCTTCACAGCAAAAGTGGGGATTAATCAAAATCCAAATTCTTTAGATCATTTTATCTATAAACGCAGTGCAATAAAATTATTTGTAGACGCTGAAATACCATTTTCTATTGCTTTTGATAGTTTAAAATTGCAAGATACTTTTGCTTTTGCCTTGCTCCAAACCTTAGGACAGCAAATAGATACCAGTAAAACTAAACTCGATACAGGAACACTAGATTTCACTATTTCGAATGGTTTTCCATATACGATAAACATTGATTTATTAGCCATGAATGGTGCTTTCGATCCCATCACCAATTTGGCTTCTTTGAAAATTGAAGGCGCATCAACAGCGATTGTTGGAGGGGAAGAAAAAGTAGTAGAACCTAGGGTGTCGGTTTTTAAAGTAATCTTAACGCAGCAATTGTTTGAGCGATTAAAATCTGCTCGTTATATTCAACTAAAAGCATTATTAAACACTCCTACAGGTGTAGTGAGTCCTAAAATCTATACCGACTATCAATTAGGTTTTGATACAAAGGGTAGGTTAAAATTAACAATTGATCCTTTTGGTAAATAGTATTCAATTATATGAGCATGAAATTTAATTCAAAATATATTATCGCTTTTTTATTAATACTAAGCAGCTATGCGGCCAATGCCCAACGCTATTCTTTGTATTATTCCAGAACCTTATTTGATGGCATACAAAACCCACACCATCGTAGTTTAGATGATTGCAGGGCTTTTGCTTCTAATTTTTTCTTGCCTTCTTTTAACCTAGATTTAAGTGTTTCTGGCGACGCCAATGGTTTTATTAAATCCTTTTTAGCCAGTGAGAATCTATCATTATTGAAATTTCAAAACGGTTCAAAATATACTAATCAAATTGCCAATCAATTCAATTATAATATATTTTTAATGAAGATGAACATGGGTAAAAAGCGTGCTGCTGAATTATCTATCTATTCTCAAATAAAAACCCAAACTTCTATTTCGTTAAACAATGGGGTATTTAATTTTATCACAAAAGGAAATAATTCGTTTAAAGGCCAAACCATCGAAGGCTTTTTGGACATGGGTGTTTCGGCCAATGTTTATAACGAAACAGGCTTTGGTTTTCGCAGACAAATTTACGATAAATTGTCTGGTGGATTTAAAATTGGTTATTTAACCGGAATTGCAAATGTAGGCGTCGATATCAATGGCTCAAAATTTACCACTTCTGCTTTAGGCGATACCTTAGATGTCTATATTAAAGGAACCGTAAAATCTTCTCTAGATCCATCTA
>CANJWU010000094.1 GCA_947478655.1 Sphingobacteriales bacterium
ACCCAAGCACTTGCAGTAACCATTCGCCGTATTTCTTTAAATACATTACCAGATTCTAAAATATTTCAAACCATTTCTAAAGAATTAATCGTTGGCGTTTTCAACGGATTATTTTTTGGAATGATGGTAGCTATAGTAGCTATGTTTAATAATCATTCGGCTATGTTAGGCGTAGTTGTATTTTTAGCCATGCTTGGAAACCTAATACTAGCAGGTATTGTAGGGGCTTCTGTACCTATCATTTTAGAGAAATTAGGTTTTGACCCAGCTGTAGCATCATCGATTTTACTAACTGCATTTACCGATACCATCGGATTCTTATTAATCCTTGGATTAGGAAGTTATTTCTTACTATAAATAAGCTATTGCTTTTAATCCTTCTGAATCGAATTAATTTTCTTTTGCATTTCCATCATCATACCGGTTAATTTTTCGATGCTGGTATCGTTATCTGGTTCAGGAAAATTCATACTGATATACGCTTTCGCTTTCCAAATTTCTATTACTTCATCGGCGGTAATGGTATATGGATCGTATACTTTATTATCAGACTTTAACAATAATTGTTTTTGATCTTTTAATTTATTGACAACTCTTTTATAAACAATACCATCATTTTTCGAAACCACTACATAGGTTTCGTTAGATTTAATAGTCTTCCAATCGTCTATAAACTCGCCTACCACAATACTTCCAGGAAATAGGGGTAACATAGAGTCTCCTTTTATTTCGAAGGCCCTAAAGGTTCCATTTTGTAATATGGGTAAATGAAATTTGGGTAGTTCTTTTACAAATTCTGGATCGGCATAACCATTAAGGTAACCTGCACTTGCTTTTACCGGTACCAATTCAATATTTTCGTTATTATCTGAATCTACGGTAATGCTTAATACCCTTAAATTACCTGCTTTTAATTCGGTTTCGTTTTGTACTCTTTTGGCTTTTTCTTCTAACCATTTGGCCGTAATTCTTTCGCTCACCAATTCGTCTACAGAAATACCAAAAAAATTAGCAATTTCTTTGATATTTTCCATTTTAGGACTGGCTCTATCTTCTTCATATGCACCCACCATAGACCTTTTTATGCCAATTTCGGTGGCAAATTGCTCTTGAGTTAAACCTTTGTTTTTCCTTAGAAACTTAATATTAGCGCTAATTTTTTTCATAATTATTTTGTAATTGCTAAAAATGTTAGTATTATTGCTTATAAAATTAGTAATAAATATTTAAAAAACAACTAAAATTTTTAGCTATGATCATTAATCAAGAAATTAAATCTAAACAAAGCAGCATGAATACCGAGGTTAAATACCTTTATTTTATTACCAATGCCAATAGAACAGCTATAGAAATAGGCATTACAGAAGATATCATTCAGTTTTCTAAAACCCATAAAATTAAACCCGATTTATTTGAAGGTTATACCGAATCCAATACCCGATTAGTTTATTTTGAAGCATTCAACAGTGCATTTCAAGCCAAAGACCGTTTATTAATGCTTAAACAATGGACTAGGGCCCAAAAAGAGAAATTAATTAGGGCTATTAATCCAGATTGGGTTGATTTAGCCAATACCATTTTAAAAGAACCAATACTAGGTGTATCCTTATTAAAAACACCCATTATACAACAAGCAAATTATAGATTTAACTAAGTATTGCTTTTATCAGCTGCTATTTTAGTATATTTAATATTGATTCAATATTAAAATATTAATAAAGCATGAGAAAAATTTCCTCTTTAGGTTATTTACTGGCATTCCTCATACCCTTCATGGTATTGGCTTCCATTCAATTTTCTGGATTTTATTTTTTAATACCAGCTATTTTTGTTTTTGCTATTATGCCAATCCTAGATTATACAGTTGGAACCGATAATAGTAACATCAATCCTGAATTTCAACACAAGTATTTAAATAAATATTATTTCAAGTACATCACTTTTGTTTGGGTCATTGTGCAAACTTTGGTGTTTGCTTATATCTGCTATTTCATAACCGTTAAGCAACTGAGCAGCATTGAATGGATTGGTATTACTATTTCTACCATGATTATTAATGGTGGCATAGGCATTACCGTTGCCCACGAATTAGGGCACAAGAAAAATCCGACGGAAAGATTTTTGGCAAAGTTTTTACTTATTCAAGTTGGCTATGGTCATTTTTACATAGAGCACAATAGAGGGCATCATATAAATGTAAGTACACCGATAGATCCATCCAGTGCTAAAAAAGGACAAAGCTTATATGCATTTTTTCCACAAGCAATTTTTGGTGGTCTTAAAAGTGCATGGGATTTAGAAAAACAACGATTAACGATTAAGAAAAAAGCGATTTTTTCTCTTCACAACGAAGCCATTCGTCTGTGGCTTTTTAGTTTTATTTTATTTGCAGGCATCACACTATTATCCTCTATATTCATTGGTCACTTTCATATGTCTATGGTAGTATTTTTATTCACCAGTAGTCTATTATCTATTTTAATATTGGAAGGAGTAAACTACATAGAACATTATGGCATAGAGCGAAAATTATTAGCAGATGGTAAATACGAAAAGGTAAATCCAACACATAGTTGGAACACCAATCATATTATTAGTAATTATTTATTATTTCAATTACAAAGACATTCCGATCACCATATGACAGCTAGTAAACGCTATCAAATGTTGAATCAATACGAATATAGTCCACAATTACCAAATGGTTACCCAGGTATGATTTTAGTTGCGCTTGTACCAAAATTATGGTTTAAATTAATGGATCAAAAACTAAACGACTGGAAAAAGTCAAACGAAAATTATGCAAGAAGTTAATATCAATATAAAGTTTCAATCTTTAAATTTATCGGAATTAAATACACAAGAACAAGCATTGGTTCTAGCATGTAAAAATGCATCGGCTAATGCTTATGCTCCTTATTCTCAATTTCAGGTAGGGGCCAGTCTTTTAATTTCTGATGATGAAATATTATTGGGTAACAACCAAGAAAACGCAGCTTTTCCAAGTGGTTTATGTGCAGAACGCGTGGCCTTATTTCAATTTGGCGCAAGAAACGATAAAAAATATATCAAAGCCATTGCCATTTGTGCCCAAACTGGGGGCAATTTTACAGATGAATTTATTGTACCCTGTGGTGGATGTTTGCAAGTAATGAGCGAATATCAAAGCCTTCAAAAGGAAAAAATAAGGGTAATTTTATACAAAGGCGATGACGAAATTATGTTAGGAGAGGGAATTGAAAATTTTCTACCCTTACAATTTACATTAAAAAATAAGGGTAGAAAATAATCGAATTAATAGCCTATGGCAACCGCGTTGGTAATATCTGAACCAACATGTTTTCTTAAAATTTCTTTGTATTCGTCGGTACTTGGAAAGCCTAAACCACTATCAAAAAATTCGTTGAAAGCACTTTGCCAATCACTGTTTTTATTGAAAATAAAAGCAAAATTTTCTGAGTTAGCACCCGGAATTCTATGCATTTTAAGGGGTTTGCTGTCTTTTTGTAAAGATGCCCAATAAGTAATTAAATCAACATAGCCGAAATATTTTTCGCCACTGCTAATTTTTTCAATCACTATTTGAGGCGATTCAACTAATTCAATTTTTAATTCAGGAAAATAGTTTTCTTTTATTTGACTAATTAGTTTTTCGTGATTAGAATTTTTTACAATTACAGCAGTTAAACCCGCAAACTCTTTAGAAATGCTTCTTACATCGGTTAAACTTAACCTAGATACGCCAGAAATTAAAATGGGTTTGTTCTTTAAATAAGGAGATGAAAATTTGATATCTCTTGCTCTATCTGAAGATACTGTAACAGATCCGGCACCAATTGAAGTTGTTTTTTTGTTTTTTACATTTTCGTAAAACTTTGCAAAATCATCGTAAGCCTCATATTTAATAGTTAAATCAATGCCTTTCTTGTTATATAACCACTCCGAAAAAGCTTTAATTAAATCAATTTCAATACCCGTTAATTCACCTTTATCGTTAGAATAGGCGTATGGGTAATTGTTAAAATAAGCTACTGTTAAATTGCCTTTTTTGCTCGACCATGCATTGGCATAAGTTTCTACTTGGGCATTTGCTGCAATAGTTGAAAACAAGATTATTGCACATAAATAAAGGATTTTTCTCATAATTGAATATAGGGTTTAGCTTTTTAAATATAATCAACAATTTTCATATTTAAATATTATTATAAATACTTGATTTAATAATCTCTAATTTAGATTGATTATAAGTCTTATATGCCATTTTTTCGAAAAAAATAGCATTTGTAAAGGTTTTTTTACCAAAATAAATGCCGAATAAGCAATATATTAGCCCCATATATAAAAAAATTTATGTTGAAAAAACTACTTGTATTGTTAACTATTTCTGGAATAGGATTGGTTGCAAAAGCACAGGAAAAGTTACCCGATAACTTTTTCATGAAAAAATTAAATAATGGTATGGAAATTTTAGTCATCGAAGATGCTAACGTTCCATTAGCAACCATCGAGATTTGTGTTAAAAATGGTGCTTACACAGAAGATGCAGAATATAATGGCTTGAGTCATTTATATGAACACATGTTTTTTAAAGCAAACAAAACGTATCCATCGCAAAAAGCTTTTTTAGATAGGGTAAACGAATTAGGTATTTCATTTAATGGTACCACATCAGACGAGCGCGTAAATTACTTTTTTACTTTAAGTAAAGATAAATTAGCCGAGGGTATTGATTTTATGAATAGCGCAATCCGTTACCCACTATTCGATACAGCCGAAATGAGAAGAGAAAATCCAGTAGTTGCTGGAGAGTTTCAACGTGCCGAATCTAATCCATTTTTTACTTTAATGGACAAAAGCAACAGAGAAGTTTGGCAAGATAATTACAGTAGAAAAAATCCAATTGGAGATTATAAAATTATTTATTCTGCTACCACAGAAAAAATGAATGTGATCAAAAATAAATATTACTGGCCTAATAATTCTTTATTAGCTGTTTGTGGAGATGTAGATCACAACAAAGTTTTCGAACAAATAGAACAAAAAATGGGCGATTGGCAACCATCTGGTTTTGATCCTTTCGAAAAATATCCCATACCCGCATTTAAGCCAATTGAATATGCAAATCTGTTTGTGTTAGAATCTCCAAACGCGCAAGTGCCCGTATTTATGCTTACTTACCACGGTCCAGATACCAGAAACGATCTTAAATCGACTTATGCAGCCGATATTTTCTCGACTATTTTACAAC
>CANJWU010000095.1 GCA_947478655.1 Sphingobacteriales bacterium
AAAACCGTAATTTGTTTTGGTTGCACTTTTAATCCTTGATTTAACACATCGCCTTGTATATCTAAATAAACAATGTATTGATTTAAATGATTATAAACATTGTATATGCTAAAGTTCCAAGTGGACTCGTATTTGTCTGTTTTTTTGGCGGTATAAGTTGCCGAAAGGTCTAAACGATGATAAGGACTTAAGCGATATTTGTTTCGGTAATCGGGCTCGAAATACAAGCCCTGTGTGCCATTACTAAAGAAAACCAAACTGGTGGGTAAATTAAATGCTGCGCCAGATCCATAAACAAACACAGCGCCAAATGTCCATTTTAAATTATGCGTATAAGATAAAACAACAGATCCATCATGTCTGCGATCGTATCTTGCAAAAAAAGTTTTTCCTTGATTTAAATCGGCAAATGTTCTTTGTGCATAAGAATGGGTATATCCAATCCAACCATTGAATTTACCAACCGATTTTTTAACAAAAAATTCGGCACCATAAGAACGACCCAATCCGAAAGTGAAATCGTTTTCGATGTTAGCACTTAATCTGCCGGTGGTATTTTCTTTAAATTCAATTAAATTACGAAGGTCTTTATAATATAATTCGACCGAGGTTTCGAATTGATCATCTTTGAAATTCCTAAAATATCCAATAGAATATTGCGTACAAAATTGGGGCTTTACAACAGAAGAAGCAGGCACCCAAAGGTCTGTAGGTAGGGTGCTTCCGCTCAAGGAAGCTAGATTTACAAATTGATTGGTAACGGTATAGGCCGCTTTAATAGAAGCCGATTTACTCGTTTGAAAACGAATAGAAAAGCGGGGTTCTAAACGGTGATAGGTTTTAATATTTTGACCAGAAGCATAATAAATGGTATCGACAACAGTGCCCGCTTCATTTTGAATATAACGATCGTATGGACCAATTTGCTGAAAATAAGCATAGCGTAAGCCTGCGTTAATTTTAATTTTTTCTGTTAAATCAAAATCATTCGAAACATAAGCAGCCGCTTCGTTTGCATATTGCCTGTTAATTTTTTCTGGACTAATACTGGTTTCGCCGATGGTACCCGTTGCGGTAGTAGGCGTAAAAGTATGAAAGGTATAAGCGCCACCAAACTTAACCTGGTTGCGGATATTAGGGAAATAATCAAAATCCACTTTGGTTGAATAATCTCTCACACCCGAAAATAATTCGAAATTAAAATTACTTTGGGAGGCGCCAATTTTAAAAATATAATCGCTGAATAACGCGGTGGTATTCATGAATAATTTTTCGTTAAACAAGTGATTCCAACGCATAGTGGTGGTGGAGTTTCCCCATGGAAACTTAATGCCAAATCTTTCTCCCTGAAATACAAATTGATCTTTACCAAAATAGCCGCTAAAAAATACGCGGTCTTTATCAGAAAATTGGTAATTTAATTTCAGATTTAAATCGTAGAAATAATAGCCAGAGCCAGATAGGGTAGAAGTACTGCTTACAAAGGGTTTGATCAGTGCATCGATATAAGTTCTTCTAGCAGCTAGCATAAAGGAACTTTTACCTTTTTGTATAGGGCCTTCGAGTGTTAAGCGCGAAGCAATTAAACCTACGCCACCAGTTGCATGGTATGTTTGGTTATTACCTTCTTTCATATTTACATTTACTACAGAAGATAACCTGCCACCATATTCGGCTGGCATACCTCCTTTAATAAGCGTTACGCTGTTAATGGCATCCGAATTAAAAACCGAAAAGAAACCAAATAAATGCCCCGAATTATAAACCGTGGCTTCGTCTAATAATACTAAATTTTGATCGGGGCCACCACCTCTTACATAAAATCCGCTATTGCCTTCGCCCGATGATTGAACGCCTGGTAGTAATTGCAAGGTTTTTAAGATATCCACTTCGCCTAATATTACGGGTAAAGTTTTCACTTTTTCCATTTGCAAAGTTTGGGTTCCCATTTGGGTGCTCTTGAAATTGTTTTCTGCTTTTTCGGCAAGCACAATGGCTTCTTTGCTTACAATAGAATTGTTTTTTAAGAAGAAATTTCTTTTGATGTTTTTGTTTAAATTGATGGTATCCGAAATGGGTTTAAAACCTAAAAAGCTGGCTATAATTTGGTATTTTCCTGCAGGTAAAGAAATAGAGTAAAAGCCATATTCATTGGTGTTTACGCCTTTTCCTAATTCTTTGATAACAACGGTGCTACCAATTAATGTTTCGCCAGAGAATGCATCTTTGACATAGCCACTGATGCTAAATTTTTGTTGTGCAAAAAGAAAAGTTGGACTAACTACTAATGCGAGTATGAGAATGAATTTATTTTTCACTATTGGTTTTAAGGAAAGACATGCTGTATACCGAAGCTTCGGTTTGTATTTTAATAACGTATAAGCCTGGGTTAAAGTTTGCTGTTTCCAATTTAAAGTTTCCATTTTCGGAATATAAAATAGTTTGATAGGTTAAGACCCCAGTACATGTATATACTGCTATTTGAGCCGAAGGTGTGTTGTCTAAATTGAATTGACAAAAATCGTTGACAGGATTAGGGTAAAGGGTAATTTTTTTATTTAAATTATTGATTCCTAAAACATCGAATAATTTTCTGCCATTGGGTAATCCCCAACCATATTGATTATTTGGATTGAAGCTATTGTCTGCATGTTCTTTCATCCAAGCTTTAAATTGTAAAGGGTTTGCTCCAGGATATTGAATTTTAAATAATTCAAAAGCACAAGCACTAAAACCGGCAATAATAGGCCCAGAAAACGAAGTGCCACTGCCAAAGCCAAAACCACCTGTGTTAGCTTTAGCAATCCAAGCTGGGCCACCTTGTGCCACCACATCGGGCTTTGTTCTGCCATCGGCAGTTGGGCCATTACTAGAAAATCCTGCAATGATTTTTGTTGGATCTACCGCACCAACCGAAAGTACATTTTTTCCATCGGCAGGTGCACCAATATAAAACCAAGCGCCACTTCCAGAATTGCCCGCGCTGTTCACTACTAAAATGCCTTTATCAACTGCAATATCTGCTGCAATCGTTATTGGAGCGGTGCTACCATTCATGTCGGCGTAGGTATAACTTTGCGAAGCCGCATCGTATTCCGTGTATCCTAAAGAAGAATTGATAATATCAGCGCCAGCACTGTCCGCATATTCGGCAGCAGCAGCCCAATTGTATTCTTCTACAATGTATTCGGTGGCTTCTTCTTCTGTTTTTAATAAATAAAATTTTGCATCGGGTGCCATGCCTATCATGGTATCGGGCACATTGGCGCCAATACAAGAAAGCACACTAGTGCCATGGTTACTGTAATCGTAAACAAAAGAAGTATTATCGGTAAAATTCCAAGTACCTATAATTTGATTTTTTATGCGCAAAGAATCAAAAGCGGAATGCGTATTTGTATTTCTGAAACCTGCATCAATGATGGCAATTTGCATGGTAGAACCAGTTAATCCACTTTGATGCAAGAAGTCTGCATTGAGCATTTTTGTTTGATTCCAAGCATTGCCGTATTTAGAAGAATCAATTTTATTGGAAGGATTAACAATGGTTTCTTCAGGAAATTTATTGATGCTGGTTTTATGAACATTGCTGCCAAATACTTTTTTATATCTCTTTACATAAGATAGGTTACCAATAGCAATGGCTTGGGCCGTGTCGGCTTGAATGGTAACAGTATTTAACCATTTAGATTTATTCAGCACTATGGCGCCTGTATTTTTAATGGCCGTAACATAAGCTGGATTAACAGGAATATCTAAAGAATCAATAGGAATATTCATGCGTGTTTTTCTGGCAATAGCTCTAGTAGATAAATATTCGCTAGGATTGCTTATGCTAAATGGGCTATTTGCTTTATCTTTTAAAAATATGATATATCGATCTTGCGCCATGGCTGTGAAAAGCGATAGCAAAAGTGTAAAAGTCAACAGTAATTTCTTCATGATTTATTGTTTAGAAATAATACCACCTCCAATTAAATCGTTGCCTTCGTAAAACACCGCCGATTGGCCAGGTGCCAAACCCGAAACAGGCGAATAAAAGTCAACTTTAATGTAATCTGACTCTTGCACAATGCTACTCAAAGTGCCTTTATCTTTGTATCTTATTTTAGTTAAACTATCGATGGGGGTTAAAATATTTTCATATTTAACCAAATTAAATCCCCTCACTATGGCTTCTTGTTTTTCGAGTTCGCCAATTTTTCCCAATACAACTTCATTCTTATCAGGCTGAATATCAAGAACAAACATTGGTTCACCTAAAGCAATTTCTAATCCCTTTCTTTGTCCAACGGTATAAAATGGATAACCTTTGTGTTGACCTAAAACGGTTCCGTCTTGTAAAACAAAATTGCCACCCGCCACTTGTTGTGCCAATCCTGGAACCTTGTTATTTAAAAAAGCACGGTAGTCGTTATCGGGCACGAAGCATATTTCGTAGCTCTCACTTTTTGCGGCTAAAGCAACTTGCCCCATATCAATTGCCATTTGTTTAATCTCCGATTTATGAAATTTACCCAAAGGCAACATGGTGCGCGAAAGGTTGGCTTGAGAAACGCCCCAAAGCACATAACTTTGGTCTTTGCTCTCATCTTTACCCTTTGATATAATTTTACGGTTATTTTCTTCTCGAATATTTGCATAATGCCCAGTGGCAATAAATTCGCAGTCGAGGTGATTGGCTCTTTTTATTAAAGCTTCCCATTTAATATGCGTATTGCATAATACACATGGGTTTGGGGTGCGACCAGCTAAGTATTCTTCTACAAAATTATCGATGACAAAATTGCCAAACTCTTCTCTGATATCTAAAATATAATGGGGAAAACCATAAGATACCGCAAGTGCACGGGCATCATTGATCGAATCTAAGCTGCAACAGCCGGTTTCTTTAGATGAGCTACCCGAACTGGCATAGTCCCAAGTTTTCATGGTGATTCCAATTACTTCGTATCCTTGCTCATGTAACATGACTGCTGCTACCGAACTATCTACTCCGCCACTCATGGCTACTAAAACACGACCTAATTTGCTCATAAATTTGACTGTAAAGATAATCGGATAAACTAAGAAATAGGAATTTGCAACGAATTTTTGACTTAGATTAAGCCCATTGAGTACCCGGGACGAGATTCGAACTCGCATACCTTTCGGCGCCACCCCCTCAAGATGGTATGTCTACCAATTTCACCACCCGGGTATTGAAAATGTTTTCAAAAATAGTAATT
>CANJWU010000096.1 GCA_947478655.1 Sphingobacteriales bacterium
AAATATTTTTCGGGTTTAAATGATTTCTTTAAACAATTAGAAGAGCAAACCTATAAGATTCAATATAGGGTAATGTTATCGAGGTATAGAGGAAAAACCAATTGCCCCGATTGTAGGGGTAGTAGGTTAAGGCCAGATGCTAATTATGTAAAAGTTGCAGAAAAATCTATTACAGATTTAGTATTGATGCCAATAAGTACAATTGCTCATTTTTTTGATTCCTTGAAATTAAATACGCATGATGCGCAAATTGCGAAAAGAATTGTAGCGGAAATAAAAAATCGATTACGCTATTTACAAGATGTTGGTTTGGGTTATTTAACCTTAAACCGTTTGTCCAATACCCTTTCGGGTGGCGAGTCACAGCGCATCAATTTAGCCACTTCTTTGGGTAGTAGTTTGGTGGGCTCTTTATATATTTTAGATGAACCAAGTATTGGGCTGCATGCCAAAGACACACAGAAATTAATTTCTGTCATGGAATCTTTGCGCGATACGGGCAATACGGTTATTGTGGTAGAGCACGACGAAGAAGTAATGAAAGCGGCCGATTATATTATTGACATTGGTCCTGATGCGGGTAGAAATGGGGGCGAAATTATTTTTGAAGGCCAATACAATGCATTGGTCAAAGACAAAAAAAGCTGGACTGGAAAATATTTAGGTGGGCACGAAAGTATTGAAGTGCCTAAACAAAGAAGAAAATGGTCGGAGTTTGTCATGATCAAAGGGGCAAGAGAAAATAATTTAAAAAACATTGATGTTAAATTTCCATTACATACTTTAACTGCCGTAACGGGCGTGAGTGGTTCTGGCAAAACAAGTTTAGTTAAAAGAATTTTAGTGCCTGCTTTGCAAAAAGCAATTGGAAGTTATACCGTCGATCAAACAGGTTTATTTGATTCCTTAGCAGGAGATTATAAATCAGTGCAACAAATAGAAATGGTCGATCAAAATCCAATTGGAAAATCTTCGAGATCGAATCCGGTTACCTATGTAAAGGCATACGATGAAATTCGAAATTTATTTGCCAGTCAAGCGAGCGCAAAAGCAGCAGGAATGAAGCCTTCGCATTTTTCTTTTAATGTGGATGGGGGTCGTTGCGAGTTGTGTCAAGGAGAGGGAGAAGTGCGAGTAGAGATGCAGTTCATGGCTGATATATTTCTTACCTGTGAATCGTGTCATGGAAAAAGATTTAAGCAAGAAGTATTGGCAGTTACTTATCTCGAAAAAAATATTTCTGAAATTTTAGATTTAACCATCGACGAAGCCATTGTGTTTTTTGCCGAAGAAAAGAAAATATTAAATAGAATTATTCCTTTAGCAGAAGTTGGTTTAGGTTATGTTCATTTAGGACAATCGTCTAACACGCTCTCGGGAGGTGAAGCACAGCGCATTAAATTAGCTTCTTTTTTATTAAAAGGCAATTCGCAAACCCATACCTTATTTATTTTTGACGAACCAACTACGGGTCTTCATTTTCACGATATCAAAAAATTATTAAAATCTTTCGATGCCTTAATCGCGCAAGGGAATTCTATTATTGTAATCGAACATAATTTAGAAGTTGTTAAATCGGCCGATTGGGTCATAGATATTGGTCCTGCAGGCGGAGATAAAGGCGGAAATTTAGTTTTTGAAGGAACGCCAGAAGACTTGGCTCAGTGTAAAGATTCGATCACAGGACCTTTCTTATTAGAGAAATTAGCTTAATGCTTTTCTGCAATTAATTTCGTCTTGTTGTATACCCAATTTTAATGCATCCAGCGAATCGAATTTTTGGTCAGCTCTGATGTATTGAATTAATTTAACTTGTATTTCTTCGTCGTAAATTTCTTGGTCGAAATCAAATATGTTTACTTCTATTACTTTTTTACTTCCTTGAACGGTTGGCCGATCACCAATATATAACATGCCCTTATATGTTTGGGATTGCCATTCAATATGAACCGCATAAATGCCATCGGCTGGAATCAATTTATGGCTTTCTTGTATTTGTATATTGGCCGTTGGAAAGCCAATGCTGCGGCCTATTTGATCGCCTTTGACCACAATTCCTTCAATGGCATAAGGATAGCCCAAATATTGATTTGCAATCGCAATTTGGTGCTGTGCCAAAGCCGTTCTAATTTTTGTAGAACTCACGCCTACATCGTTGATATCTTGTTTAGGAATTTCTTCCACTTCGAAACCATAAGATGGTCCATAGTGTTTTAAATGCTCGAAACTGCCTTCTCTATTTTTACCAAAATGATGATCGTATCCAATCACTAATTTTTTAGTGCCAATTTGATCGACTAATATTTGTTGAATAAAATCGACTGAGCTCAATCTCGAAAACTCTTTTGTAAATGGAATGATAATTAAATGAGCTATTCCGGATGCTTCCAGTAATTTTATTTTTTCTGGAAGTGTATTGAGAATTTTTAAATGATTGTCTTCTGGAAATAATACCAATCTTGGATGTGGATGAAAGGTAATGATGACGCTTTCTCCAGCAATTTGATGAGCAATTTCTTTTACGCGATGAATGATTTTTTGATGGCCAATATGAACGCCATCAAAAGTGCCTGTTGTTACCACGGCATTCTTAATGGGCTTAAACTCCGAAAGATGCTTATATACTTTCATCGATGCTTGTTGTTTCTTTTGCAGTCCAATTAATTCTTTGTACCGAAATTTCGTCTATTAAAGTAGTTAAATTCCAAGCATCGGCAATGTTAAAGGCACCGCTTCTTGTTCTTCTTAATGCCGTCAAATGCGCGCCACTGTTTAAGGCCTTTCCATAATCGTTTGCCAATGATCGAATATAAGTTCCTTTACTGCAAACTACTCTAAAATCAATTTCGGGTAAGCGTATATTCGTAATTTCGAATTCACTTATCGTAATATTTCTCGATTTAATATTTACGGTTTCGCCACGGCGAGCTTTATGGTAAGCGCGTTCTCC
Source organism: Sphingobacteriales bacterium (assembly GCA_947478655.1). Next base: position 2,951 of record CANJWU010000096.1, read on the forward strand.
GTCTATCCTTAAAGCAGAATAGGAGGGCGAAACTTGTGCAATTTCTCCAATAAATTGTTGACAGGTTTCGTGTAGGAGCGATTCCGTAATGTGTTTAGTTTCGAAAGTTTGATCGATGGCTGTTTCTAAATCGTAAGATGGCGTGGTGGCGCCTAAAGTAAAGGTGCCGGTATATTCTTTTTCTTCGGCCATGTGCAGGTCTACTTCTTTGGTCAGTTTTCCGGTGCACACAATTAATAAGCCGGTGGCCAATGGATCTAGCGTACCAGCATGGCCCACTTTTATTTTTTTAATTCGCAAAGAATTTCTGATTTTCCCCACCACATCAAAAGAGGTCCATGTTAATGGCTTATCAATTAATAATAATTCCCCTTTCACAAAATCGAATGCCTTGCTCATCTTTTAGCTAATTGAAATCTTTATGCCTAAAGCATATAATATTAATATGCTAGCGCCAATAGCAATTCGGTAATACCCAAAAATTTTAAAACCGTTATTGCTTAAATAATTAATAAATGTTTTGATAGCAAAAAGTGCCACTACAAAACCAACTACATTTCCGATAATCAATAAATTAATATCGTGTGCATTTAAAGTAATGCCTAATTTATAATAGTCATAACTTTTTTTGCAGGTTGCTGCAAACATGGTGGGCACTGCTAAGAAAAAAGAAAATTCGGCGGCTTGTTTTTTGGATAATTTTTGGGTTAGTCCGCCAATAATGGTAGCCGCAGACCTAGACACACCAGGTATCATAGCGATACATTGAAATAAACCAATTTTAAAAGCACTTGGATATTTTATTTCTTGTTCGTCACGCTGATTACTGGCTTCGAACCATTTATCAAGTAAAATAAATACCACACCGCCAATCATCAGCATAAGCGCAACAACAAAAGTATTCTCTAACAATGCATCTATGGCGTCGGAAAATAATAATCCGAAAACGGCAGCAGGAATAAATCCAGCAATTAATTTAAAATAAAAATCTAGGCTTTGAAAAAATCGTTTCCAGTATAATACCACAACCGATAATATAGTTCCAAATTGAATGGCAATGGTAAAAAGTTTAGTAAAATGATCGCTACTAATGCCCATTATGGATGTCGTAATAATCATATGACCAGTAGAAGATACCGGCAAAAACTCTGTTAAACCTTCTACGATTGCAATAATAATGGCTTCAATGTAAGTCATTGGCCTTATTTAGCTTTTTTTAGAATGCCAATAATTACGGTGATGATGCCTAATAATACAACAATGGGTGCAAGGGTAATTTTTCTGAAATCTAAAATATTTTCGGTACCACTCATCAAGATAAACCCAAGAAATAATATAATTACACCTGCAATAAGGTATTGATAGTTTGCTTTTCCAAAAACGAAATCTGTATTTTTTTCGCTATTTGGAGTTGTTGTTTTCTTTGTCATGGTTATTTTTTATAAAGATCGTCTATGTGTTGATTTAAATATTTATTGACTGCAAAATAAGTACTAAAGATAGAAATGATGATGCCCATTAAAATAATAGCAGCAAATAAAAATCCGAATTCTACATAGTTTTGCAACATGGCTAATTCTGGCATTTCTGTTTTAGCAATGTATAAAGTACTCAGTAGTAAAAGTATGGCAACAATGCCGCCCAGTAAGCCATGTATCATTCCAGAAACGATATAAGGCTTACGAATAAAGCCTTTGGTGGCGCCTACTAATTGCATACTTCTTATGATGAATCGTTGAGAATACATGGCCAATCTGATCGTATTGTTGATTAATGCAATGGCGATTAAAAGCAATGTAAAACCAAATGCAATGATCACTAAGCTAATCGATTTTAAGTTTTCGTTTACCATATCAATTAAAGATTCTTGGTAAATCACATCTTTCACAATTTCTTTTTTCTTAAGCTTAGTCACTAGCTTTTGTATTCTTTCTTTGTTGGCAAATTCTGCTTTTAAATAAACATCGATAGAAGCCGACAGCGGATTGTATCCTAAAAATTTAACAAAGTCTTCTCCTAAATCGTTGGATAGGTTTTTGGCTGCAGATTCTTTACTAATAAATTGTGTTGATTTAATGCTTTCGTTTTTTTCTAGATTACTTTGAAGCGTAAAAATTTCGTTATCCCCTGCGTTTTCTTTGATCACCACATTTAAAACAATATTTTCTTTGACAAAGTTGGAAAGATTTTTTCCGTGTAATACAATCAGCCCAAGTAAGCCCACCATCACCAAAACCAACGATATGCTGAAAATGGTAGATATATAAAATG
>CANJWU010000097.1 GCA_947478655.1 Sphingobacteriales bacterium
TATTGTATTCGCCTGCTGCTACTAAATAAGCATTGCGCATTTCTTGATATGACTGTCCTTCTTTAATGTATTTTGATTTTAATTTTTTCATTAAATTATTCGACAGTTTCATGCGGTCTATCGAATAAGAAATAGCATCACTTGTTAAATCGTTGATCATTACTCTTGGATCAATTCCTTTACCAGCTGCGCGCATGTCATCGGCATCGTTTCCAAAAGTCAATTGCGGATTGCTCGAGCGTGCAGCAATTTTCAATAATCGATCGGCTTCTTCTTTTTCATTTGCAACCGATGTGCTGTAACCAAATTCAATTGCCCATAAATCGTAAGGACCTGGTTTGGTGGTAAAGTACTGCCCCTGCTTGGTTCTATCTAATGCAATATTTGCAGCAGGATAATCCATCACAGAACCTGTAAGTCCAATTTGTTTAGTTAAAGTAGTATTATTAATATTTGCTGGGCTATGTAATTGACTGGCTTTCATGTTATGGTTTAAACCGAAAGTGTGCCCTACTTCGTGTAACACTAAATAGTATAAAGACTGTTTTATATAATTACTTTTTTCAACATCTGTTGCACTATAAGCCATTAAAGCCGCGTTGCCAAATTGCGTTGCTTGACTAAAATAATTTCCGATATCGCAAAAATTGTTTTGCGTAAATTCATTTGCTTGAAAAGTTTGCGATGTAGCGTCAAATAATTTTTCTTGTTTTAATCGATTGGTAAAAAACACATACTCTAACATAATATCTGCACCAATAATTTGTCCAGTTTTAGGATTTACAAAACTTGGACCATAGCCACCAAATGGCGGGAACGGAGAAGATGTCCAGCGTAAAACATTATATCGAATATCGCCTGCATCCCACGAAGCTGTGTCTGGTTGCACTTCGCAGCGAATCGCATTTTTAAATCCTGCTTTTTCAAATGCTTGGTTCCAAGTTAAAATTGCTTCTTTAATGGTTGGTCTAAATTCTTCGGGGGTTGTGTTTTCTATCCACCAAGTAATGGGCTCAATGGGTTCCGATAAAGTTGCTGATGGGTCTTTCTTTTCTAAATTCCATCTGTTAATTACATCTTTATAAGGCGTCGCCTTTTGCGTAGTCATGTCTTCTATTTGTTGCATAAAATAACCAATGCGCGGATCGTCGTAACGTGGTTTAAAATTATTTTTAGGCATTTCAATAATAGAATGTTGAATTTTAACTGTGACCGATCTTGCGTCTGTTACATCTGGTCCGCCGCCATTTGAAGGCGCAGGATTATCGTAAACATATTCTACAATTACATCTGTATTTTTTGGATAATTACGGATGCTAACAAATTTTGTTTTTTCTTTACTCAGCGTACCCAAGGTGAAACTAGCCCCTGGCTTAGCGTTTGGATTAGGTGAAGGTTTTATTTGCGATAAATTTTCGACTAAAAATAATTCGTCTGCTTTGAGTAAATAATTTTCTCCTTCTTCTGCCACAATTTTTAAAGAAGCTAAAATTGGTTTATTGATATTCGCATCGGCCGATTTTGAAATTGGATTAGCGGGATCAAAATAATAATTGGTGTTTTCTTTAACAAACTCTATTCTATCAAAATATTTTCGAATCGAAAAAACTTCGTTGTCTCTGAAAGATCCTTTAAAAGCACCCGCAGAAACCACCCCGTTTTCGGCATAATTAAAATAAATATATTCTTTGTTTAATTGTTCTTTTTTGATTTTCATGTAAACAGTACCTAAGGCAGTATCTTGATACATGGCAAATAAACCGTCTGTAAGCTTAGTAGGCTTTATGATTTCTTTAATGGTTTTCTTAACGTCTTTTTTAGGTGCCTCTGTTGCAGTAGCAGCAGCGGGTGCAGCGTTTTTGTTTTTCTGAGCAAAACTTGCATTGCAGCATAAAATACTAGCGAATAGGATCGCTATCGATAGGTTTGTTTTTCTTAGCATATTGTTAGCTTTTAATTAAGATACTATTTTGGGTTCGCGTTTACTGCCACCATATAATTCATATGCAAGTAAACGGCATTCTAATTTACTATTAAAAAATTCTGTTTTTTGTGAAGCTTTCAATCCTACTTTTTTAGCAAGGTTAGGGCTGGCTGTAAAAATAAATCCTTTATATCCTTGACAAGCTGTTTTTAGAAAATCGCCAATCGCTTTATAAATAATTTCCAACTCTTCATATTCTCCTAGTCTTTCGCCGTACTCTGGATTAATCATCACTACCCCTGGATTGTCAGCAGGTACTTTGGTATCTCTAAAATCACACACTTCAAAATCAATGATGTGATCGACTCCTGCTGTTTGTGCATTCATGCGCGTAGCATTGATTGCATTTGGATTAATATCTGTAGCAATTATTTTTGCTGGCGTGCTTTTTAATGCAATAGCCCGGCCTTCTGTCCTAATGGATTGATAGTACTCGTCGTTGTATCCTTCGATGTGCATAAAGCTATAATAGGCTCTTAGCAAACCTGGATATTTATTTAAGGCCATCAAAGCCGCTTCAATGGCTAATGTACCACTACCGCACATTGGATTAACAAAGTCTGTTTTACCATCCCAACCACTGGCCATAATGGTGGCCGCAGCTAAGCTTTCTTGCATTGGCGCCGAACCAGGTAGTTTTCTATAATTATGTTTAGACAATGTTTCGCCCGAAGTATCGATAAAAACCGATACTTGGTTTTCTCGCCAAAATAAATGAATCACTAATTTATTTCTTTCCGGACCACTGTCTGGTCTGATGCCAAATTTTTCTTTCATGCGATCAACAATTGCATCTTTCAATTTAACATTGGCAAATAAATTATTATCGATGGTATCGTTTTCCACGTTAGAAGTGATGCATAAATAGCCACCTTTTTTAATGATGTTTTCCCATTCAATGGTTAAGGCTTCTTTATACATTAAATCGGCATTCACCGCTTCAAAATCTTTGATTAACCATAATACTTGGTTACCCGTACGAATGTAAAAATTAAGTTTAATGCAATCATTGATGGTTCCTTCAATGGCAACACCGGTAGACCATTGCTCTGTTATGGTATAACCTAAATCTGTAACCTCTTTACTCAAATATGGAGCAATAAATTTGGGGCAAGTAATAATTATTTTACTTTTTTGTTCAAACGAAATGCTCATGTTGTAGATTTAAAAAATGCTAAAATTTATTTGACGCTGCCGCCATTGCTAATTGCTTTTGTGGGTGCTATAAATGCTAAACTTCCATCTGCATTTTCTGCCATCAATATCATGCCTTCTGAAGTAATGCCTTTAATATCTCTAGGCGCTAGATTTACTAATATGCTTACTTGTTGGCCAATAATATTTTCGGGTTCGTAGTAGGCTGCAATACCAGATACTACGGTTCTTTGATCGATACCGGTATCGATGGTCATTTTCAATAAATTTTTTGTTTTCGGTACGCGTTCGGCCGCTATGATAGTGCCTACACGTATATCATTTTTACTAAAATCATCGAAAGTAATCAGTGGTTTTTGTGCTTCCATTTGATGGTTTACTTTTTCGTTTTCTTTTTTAGACGCATTCAATTTTGCAAGTTGCGCATCCATTTGTTCGTCTTCTATTTTGGCAAATAATAAAGTAGCTGCAGCTAGCTGATGCCCTGCTGGTATGATGTTTATAGCGCCTGCAGTATTCCAATCAGAACTTGTTAAATTTAACTGTTCAAATAAACTCTTAGAAGTGAAAGGTAAAAATGGCTCCGAGAGTATGGCTAAGTTAGCCGCAATTTGCAAGCTGATGGCTAAAATGGTTTCCACCCTTTGTGGTTCCTCTTTGCTAATTTTCCAAGGTTCGGTGTCGGCTAAATATTTATTTCCTAAACGCGCTAAATTCATTAATTCGGCAAGTGCTTCTCTGAATCGATATTGCTCAATAGATTTTGCGATTTTTGTTGGATAAGTGGCTAATTCCGCAATCACTTCTAAATCATAGGCGCTCGTGTCTTTAATTTCGCCGGCTTTACCATCAACATACTTATGACTCAGTACCATTACACGGTTAATAAAGTTTCCGAAAATGGCTACCAGTTCGTTGTTATTTCTAGCTTGAAAATCTTTCCAGGTAAAATCGTTGTCTTTGTTTTCGGGTGCATTTGCACAAAGCACATATCTTAAAATATCTTGTTTGCCTGCAAAATCTTGCAAATATTCGTGTAACCAAACTGCCCAGTTTCTAGAAGTAGAAATTTTTTCGCCTTCTAAATTTAAAAATTCGTTTGCTGGTACATTTTCTGGTAAAATATAATCGCCATGTGCCATTAAAATAGCAGGGAAAATAATGCAATGAAAAACAATATTATCTTTTCCGATAAAATGCACCAATTTGGTGTCTTTGCTTTTCCAATATTTTTCCCAGTCGGGTGTTAATTCTTTCGTAGCAGAAATATAGCCGATGGGTGCATCAAACCAAACATATAATACTTTTCCTTCGGCATCTTTCAAGGGAACTTTTACACCCCAATCTAAATCGCGTGTCATGGCGCGAGGTTGCAAACCTTGGTTTAACCACGACTTACACTGCCCAAATACATTGGCTTTCCAGTCTTTGTGTGAGTTAATATAATTTTCGATATCGCCTTGCATTTTATCTAAAGGCAAGAACCAATTTTTAGTTGTTTTTAAAATTGGCACGGCGCCAGAAAGCGTAGAATGCGGATTAATTAAATCGGTTGCATTTAAAGTGCTTCCACAATTTTCGCATTGATCTCCGTAGGCATTTTCGTTATTGCAAATTGGACAAGTGCCCACAATATATCTGTCGGCTAAAAATTGATTGGCTTGTTCGTCAAAATATTGTGCAGTTATTTCTTCGGTGAAAATATTTTTTTGATATAAATTCGTAAAAAAATCGGAAGCTGTTTCGTGGTGTGTTGGAGAAGATGTTCTAGCGTATATATCGAAAGAAATGCCAAAATCTTTAAACGCATCGCCCATCATTTTATGGTACTTATCGATAACTTGTTGCGAGCTTATGCCTTCTTTTTTTGCTCTAATAGAAATTGCGGCGCCATGTTCATCGGAACCACAAATAAATTTCACATCTTTACCTTTAGAACGAAGATATCGCACGTAAATATCTGCAGGCAAATAGCAACCTGCCAAATGGCCTATATGAACCGGACCATTTGCATATGGTAAAGCAGCGGTAACGGTGGTTCTTTTAAATTGATCTTCCAA
>CANJWU010000098.1 GCA_947478655.1 Sphingobacteriales bacterium
ACTCTGTTGGTAAATTTGCAAATCGTTGACAGGGTGTTTACTGGTTTCGCTTCCAGTTGTTCCGCTCGAGCTAAAGGTAATTTCAATATTTGAAGGGTCGGAGCAAATGCTATTGTTTTTAAAAAATTCGATGGGTAAAAAAGGAATCTCTTGAATGCTTTGAACCTTAACCGGATCAATTTTTAAAGCATTTAAATACTGCTGATAAACCGGAATATGATTGGCTTGATATTGAAAAATGGCTAATGCAAGCGCTTGAAAATCAGCTTCGTGTTGTATAGAAAATAGGCGTTCGGGCTGTATTTTAAGCATTGTTAGCGGTTTTACATTAGATGTTGTAAATTTACATAAATGAACCGAAACCAAAATAGCTTTTTATGGATTGCTTTAATAAGCCTTGCCTTGTTGCATGCTGCTTGTAATAAAGTACCGCTTTATCCAGACGAACCTATTTTAACTGAAGGTAGTTTCGAATTATTAAAAAACAGTATTGGTCAAGATACGGCGGTGCTGATAAAATTTAAGTTTACCGATGGAGATGGCGATTTAGGATTAACCGCAGCCGATACCATTCCACCTTACGATAAAAATTTATTTGTAGCTTATTTTCAAAAGGTAGATGGCAAGTTTGAAAAAATTGTTTTGCCAGGAACAACAGATACTTTAAATTTTAATTCAAGAATAAGAGACTATACCATTACCGGTGCAAATGCAGCACAGGCCGAAGTAGCCTTGAATATCAATATCAGTGTGGTGCTAGCCGATACCATTATGTTCGAATATTATTTGCGCGATAAAGCAAGACATGTCAGCAATAAACTCAGCACGGGTCCCATTGCATTAAATTAGTTTGCGTCTATTGTTGTACTAACTGCATCCACATCTAATTCTCCATTATTTTTTTCGATTACTTGTGCAATGCTTGCTTTTAATTTTGCTATTAAATTGGGGTTCCAATTTTCGTCTACCAATTGACTAATGATAGTCATGGCTACTTGTGCAATGCCATATTTAACCAGTATGTTCGCATTTTTCAAAATTACCTTTTCGATAAATAAACCCGATAACAAGCCAATGCTTGTAGATATAAGGGGTTTGCTAAGCGGCGAGCGGTTAAATATGGATTTAAATCCGCTGCTAATTAAATTGGCAGGTGTAAGGTTATTGCTTAAATCCTGAAATACATTTTGTAAATTATTTTCTTTAGCAGCAGCTAAATTTTTTAATCGATCAATTTCTTGATCTAAAGTTTCGCGATTATATATCTTAGTCATTGTTTTCGTTATTAAATAATAAGGCAATAAATTTATTGCTAAAATATTTTTTGATTGGCTGATTAAACAAGATAAAAATAATAAAGAGTACAAAATAAAATAGACTTAGTATGGCAAATCCTTTAAATAAACTGTGGTAAATTTCGGCTAAATAAAAAGCAGCACTTAAACTAGCAAAAACAAAAAAGAGCATAAAAATAGCCAGACTTAATAGGCTAGTTGTGCTTTTTGCCAATAGTATTGCCGTGGTTTTTTTTACTTGTAATTGTACAAGGCTTGATTGAATCTGAAGGTATTCTTTTCCTTCTTTGACAATGCTGTTCATCTGATCTTTGATTTCCATGGCTTTTTGATTATCGATAAGTGGCTAGTTGGGGTTTGGATACGTCAAAATCTCTTAAGTTAAATTGTGATATGCTATAAGGATTAAATCGGTAATCGTTTCCCGAATTAAAAGGTATGTTGGGGTAAAAACCAATCGACAGTCGGATGGTGTTTACCACTAAATTTTCTTTTCTAATTAAAAAACCTAAGCCATAGGCTTGGTAAATGGTGCCATCTGATACATTGCTGGCAATCGGGTTGCTAAGCATTCCAAAGCCTGCAAATACAACAGCTGCAATATTCGTGCCTGCATAATTAAATGGCGTATAAATAATAGACTCAAATTTTAAAATAAATTTATTTCTTCCTTCTACTAAATTACTTTGAAAGCCATACAGCCCGTCGTTAGTACTTCCATTAAGGTTTACCAATTCGTTGGCTTCTCTGTTTAGGCCATTGGTCATTTTGGCATAGATAAATTGACGCATGGTCCATTTAGATTTCAATTTCCATAAGTCGCTAAAATAACTGCCATCAATGGTTAAGACCCCTCTTTGTGCAATGTATTTACTATAAAAAGTACCGTATTCTATACTGCCAGCTAAATAACCAATGTTTTCGATGTGTTGACCCGACGAAAATTTGATGCCAGTATAATAAAAGGGCACACTGCCTTCGTCTAAAAAGCCACCTACAAAAGAGAAGGAGCGACCTTCTGGAATATCTTCCGTGTTTCCAAAACGAAAGAGCTTACGGTCTTTATAATATCTTCTAGAAGAAAAACCAATGCTTCCTAAATAAAATATTTTATTATTTAAATTGATAATAGGAGCTAGATTGGTGGTGTCTCTTTGAATAAAACGGGTGTTTGAAAATCGACCGGCAATTACTAAGGAGCTACTACGAAACGCTTCGTCGTTACCATTTCCCAATGGAATACTTCTACCAAGCCAGAGGTCTGTGGTATTGTATTTTATATTCACTGGAATTTGCTTATTTAATATTTGATCGTAATAAAATTTTTCCTGAGTCATCACCCTGCTAAGGGATCCAGCCCATTTGGTTAAGGGAGAAAAGAATGTTCTATCAATTAAAAAACCTTGAGTTTTTCGGTATTGATTAACATCATAAAACAATGAAGCGTCAATATAAGTTTTATAAATATTTACATTTTTGAATTCGCCATTATAACTACTTAGGTTTAATTTATTGTAATCTATTTTGCCACCTTGTCTAATTTTATTTCCTGTTCCAAAAAAATTATTTTGATACAATTGTATTTCGCCTTGATTGGTACTACTGGTAAAGCTTGCATTCAAAGAAAATCTTTCTTGTACAACTACAATAATATCAACGCTATCATTTGTTAAAATATTTTTATTAGGAATAAATATCCGCGCATCTCGAATATAATTTTGTGTTCTAAGCAAACGCTCCGATTCCCTAATACTAAGGGCGTCTAGCCTTTCTCCGGTTTTAAATAATAATAAGTTTCTGATAACTCCATTTCTGGTACTAAAACTAATCGCATTACCAATGTCTGCTAATTGTCCTCGGCGTTTAATCAAGGTGTCTTCTACATCTGTTCCAAATGGGTCGAGCGATTTAACTACAATTTTTCTAATAATTTTACCTTGGTATTTATAGGTAATATCTTTTGGAACCAATATAACTTCGTCATCTTTAATGATTTTATCATTAGAGGGTATTTCGTAGATATTGGAAAACAACCAATAAGTTATTTTGCTTTTTTTAGCTACTTTAAATAAGGTGCTGTCTATTTTATAATAATTTTTGTCTAAACTATCGCTTATTGCATTATTAATTGTAGCATTGGCATTGGCTAAGACGCAATGGGGTAGCAGCATCTGTAAAGATAGCCAACACATAAAAAATAAAAAGAAGTATTTACTTTTCAATTTCATTGCTAGCATTCGCTTGTTCCGATTCGTAAATTTTAATTAACAAAATAAAATAGGAAATTAATAAAGGTCCTATAACTAATCCTAACACACCAAAAACCGGAATGCCAATAATGACTCCAACAATAGAAACAATGGGGTGTGTATTGGCATATTTTCTATTGATAATTAATCGAATCACATTGTCTATGTTGGCTACAATTAGCGCGCCCCAAAGTAATATACCAAAACCCGCAGTATAGTTTTGATAAGAAATGGCAATCAGTGCAGCTGGAATAAATACCAATCCAGAACCAACAATCGGAATAAAACTCAGTAATACGCCTACTACGCCCCAAAATATTGGGTCGGTGATATTGAAAATATAAAATCCAATGCCAATTAGTGTTCCTTGTGCTATGGCTATAATGCCTTGGCCGAGCACATTCGAAAAAGTTATTTTACTTAATTCGGTACCCAATGTTAAACTGTTTTCTTTATTGAATGGTAGATAATGAATAATGGCCGCTTCAAAATTTAAATATTCTTTAAACATAAAGTACAATAAAAAATACATGATGGTAATGAGTAGAAAAACACTCAATAAAGCATTTACCAAAGTAGGGAAGGAGCCTAAAGCCCATGTTTCTATATTTTTGATAACCGTTTCGAGTATAGAGGAATGGTTTAAATCGATGCCGCTAATGCTCGATAAATGACTGATAAGGTCTTGTATATACTTAGGATTGCTATTAAAATAAGAGAGCTTATCTATTACCATCCAGCTTAATGTAAAGAAAGGTAAAATGATAACCGTAAAAGTACTTAAGGCAATAAAAATAAAAGCAAATATATTTCGCCATTTTTTTTCGACAACTAGTTTGATATAGGTATTTCTAAAAAGCGTATAGAGTATAATGGCTCCTAAAATGGCAGAGAATATTATTCTTAAAGAATAGGCTAGAAAAAGGCCTAATAAAACAATCATGATTAAAATGATATTTTGTTTCTGCTTTTTGGAAATCATGGAATAAAAAATTAGGAATGCAATGCGTGTTTTTTCTTAAAGATAAACAAAAACAAAAACCTATCCGAATTCGAATAGGTTCTGTTTTTCATAATTAGCTGTAGAGCCTTAAAATAGAGTTTTGTATTGGCTTAAAATTGCCATCACAATTCAAAATTAAGCATTTTGCATCGAAAATCAGCTAATTTTCTAGCTAGAAAATTTGACTTTATTCCCTCGTTTTTTAATAATATCAACTAAATAAATCTAGATTTTAGATAATTTCTGCTACTATAAAAGTACTTCCGGCAATAAGTACCAAATCGGTATTTTTCGCATTGTTTTTGGCCGCCAGAAAAGCTTCCGATACGCTGGCGTAACAGTCACCATGTAAGTTAAATTGTGCTGCGGCTTGTTGTAAAATATGTTGTTCCAAACCCCTTGGAATATTTGGTTTACAAAAATAATAAGTGGCATTTTTTGGAAGCAAAGCTAATACTGCGTTAAGGTCTTTATCGTTAACCATGCCCATTACCCAATGAATATTTTCGTAATTACAATAAGTTAATTGGGTTAAAATTTGTTGAATGCCATCTTCGTTATGACCAGTATCTGCAATGCATAGCGGGTTTTCGCTCAATACTTCCCAGCGTCCTTTTAAACCAGTTATTTTTTTCACATTTGCTAA
>CANJWU010000099.1 GCA_947478655.1 Sphingobacteriales bacterium
ATTTTATCCCAATTTTCCATATCCAGGAATCAATATAAAAATGCTATTGCTACATCGAGGGGGTTTAGGAAACTATACTTATTTCAGCGAAATGTATTGCGATAGAAAAACACCTATTTCTAATCAAGACGTGGTGCAAATGATGATAAAAAACAAACCGCCAATTTATTTTTTACCAGATAGAAGATTCGACTATAGTAATACAGGTTATGTTTTGCTTGCGGCTATTATTGAAAAAGTGACTGCGCAAAAATTTGATGAATATATGCGCAATGAAATTTTCAAACCCTTAGGCATGAATCATACTTACGTATATAATATAAACAAGCCAGCGGCTTTTAACTATTCTCCTGGTCATGATAAAAATTTAAACACGACACAAAGTAGTTACCTAGATGGTGCAAATGGCGACAAAGGCGTTTATTCTTCGGTAGCAGATTTAGCGCTTTGGGATCGGATTTTATATTCCAATATTTTTCTTAAAAAATCAAGTATAGATTCCTTGAGCAAGCCAGGTAATCATCATTTAACCGGGCCATTTAATTATGGCTATGGCTGGCGAACCTATACAAATGCAGACGGATCAAACATTAATTATCATGGTGGATGGTGGAATGGTTATAAAACATTTTTTTTTAGAGACCTAAAAAACCATCATGCCATCATTTTGTTAAGCAATAGAGAACATTCAGGATTTAGAGATTTAGACGGACTGGTTGATATAATATATGATAGAAAGCCAAACACCAATAGAAAATATTCTGTTTACATGCACCACGCTCCTGGTTATTAAGTTTGAATTAAAAATATATAGCAATGAAAAATAAATTATTTTTTGGCCTTCTCTTAGTTACATTAACCGCTTGTACTTTTTTTTATTTTAATAAAATAAAAAAACCAATGCCTTCATTAACGGCATACGAACAATACCTCGCAGATCATTTTTATAATAAATCTGCAGATAATATGGCTTTGGAAATGCCAGGCGAAACAGAAAGCGAAGAAGCTAAAACCGATCGACCTGATTTAGCATTTGAACAAGATTTTAGAATCACAATGGATCCTATTTTAAAAAGACCAGCGACCGAAAGATTAATCATTGCAAGAGAAATGATTGCGATGCAACAAAGAAACAAGCAAACATTGATGGCACCGATTTGGGAAGAGCGTGGACCAAAAAATGTTGGTGGTAGAACACGCACCGTAGTTTACGACCCGAACGATCTCAGTAATAAAAAAGTTTGGGCAGGCGGTGTTGGTGGAGGATTGTGGTATTGTAATGATATAACTGCTGCTAGCCCAATCTGGAATAGAGTAAATGATTTTTGGGAGAACATTGCTATATCTTCTATTGCATTTGATCCTACCAATACGCAATTAATGTATGTAGGAACCGGTGAAGGTTGGAGCAATTTAGATGCACAACGTGGCGCAGGCGTTTGGAAAAGTTCGAATGCTGGCTTAGGGTTTGAAAGATTATTGAGCACGAATAATACTACATTTTATCATGTTCAAAAAATTGTTGTCAACGCAACAGGCGTATATGTGGCCACTAAAGCGGGCGGCGTAATGCGAAGCACAGATGGTGGCACTTCCTTTACAAAAGTTTTAGGAAGTACCGTCCCCATTGGTGCAAGTAATCCTATTTCTGATTTAGAAATTGGCGCGGATGGAACCATTTATGCGGGCATTGGTATTTTTACTTCTGGTTCGGTTTGGAAATCAACATCTGGAAATGCCAATACTTGGACTAAATTAAATAATGGCACAAATGGTTTTCCCACTTCAGGATTTGAAAGAGTAGAAATTGCAGTGGCACCAAATGATTCCAATGTACTTTATGCCATAACACAAGATGCGAGTACAAATGGATTATATAATATTTATTATTCTGCAAATAAAGGTACCAGTTGGACCACCTGTGCTAAACCCGCAGATGCTGATAGCGGAATACCTTCAGACGATTTTACTCGAACCCAAGCTTGGTACGATTTAACCGCTGCTGTTGATCCAAACAATGCTTCAACTATTTTAATAGGCGGCGTTGATTTATTTAAAAGTACCAATGCAGGAACATCATGGACCCAAATTAGTCATTGGTATGGAGGATTTAGTTTTCCAGATGTGCATGCCGATCAACATGTAATTACCTTTAAAAAGAATTCTTCAAGCGAAGTATTATTTGGTAACGACGGTGGTATTTATTTAAGCGCAAACATCAATAATGCAAGCCCAATATTTACTAATAAAAATAGTGGCTATAATGTAACCCAGTTTTATAGTTGTGCGATGTCGCCAACAGCGGCTTCAAATATATTTTTAGCTGGAGCCCAAGACAACGGCACACAAAGGTTTTCAACTGCTGGCCTAAATAATACTACAAGGGCATATGGTGGTGATGGTGCATTTTGCTTTTTTGATCAAGACAACCCAACCGTGGCGATCGCATCTTATGTCTATAATAATTATTATCGTTCGACTAACAGTGGAACTAGCTTCAATACAACGCTATCAAGTAGCAGCACCACGGGTTCGTTTATCAATCCGGCCGATTATGATAACAGAGAAAATATTTTATACTCTGCTTACAGTACCAGTGCCATTCAAAAAATTACGAATGTAACTACCACGCCTACTACTTCACAAATTACCATGAGTACGCTTGGATCTATGGCTTCGCATTTAAGTGTATCTCCTTATGCAACCGTTGGTAGCTCTACTGTTTTTGTTGGTACCGAAGCAGGTAAAGTATTTAAAATAACCAACGCCCAAAGTGCTAGCCCAACAATCACACAGCTTGGCACAACATTAGGTGGTAGTATATCTTGCATCGAAATTGGCGCAAGCGAAAACGAATTATTAGTTACCCTGAGTAATTATGGTATCACCAGTGTATATTATTCTGATAACGGAGGAAATACCTTTACAAACAAAGAAGGAAATCTTCCAGACATGCCGGTAAGATGGGCACTATTTAATCCACAAAATAGAAATGAAGTTTTACTAGCCACCGAGCTTGGTGTTTGGTACACAGCAAGTTTAAATTTAGCCAGTCCAAATTGGGTTGCTTCTAACGCTGGACTTGCTACTACTCGAGTGGATATGCTGCAATACAGAAGTTCGGATAATTTAGTCATTGCTGCAACACATGGTCGTGGATTATTTTCGTGTAGCAATTTCACTTTAAATATAACACAAGCACCTACTGCCAATTTTACTGCTAATAAATTAGTCGTATGTAAAGGAGACAATGTATCATTTACCGATCAATCTAGTGATTCTCCAAATGCATGGTCTTGGAGTTTTGATGGAGGCACACCAGGTACTTCCTCGCTCGCAAATCCCACTATTAAATACGATAGCATTGGCACATTTGCAGTAACATTAACAGCAAGCAACATAATTGGCACAAGCAGCCCTATTACAAAATCTGCTTTTATAACAGTAGTCAATAAGCCTTCCTTACCCATCGTAACAGGCTATACCAGCACTTGTGTAAATGATACGAATGTGTATATGACACTTATTAAATCTGATCAATACACTTGGACAATAACAGGTGGAAATATTATTAGTGGACAAAATACCGATAGTTTAGTTGTGGTATGGACAAGTATTGGAAATAAAAATATCGGATTAAAACTAACTAATAATTCAGGATGCGAAAGTGCCATTAAAAATACTGCCATTAAAGTATTTGATAAACCAAATCTTAGCGCAATTAATGGCCTTGCAGAATATTGTCAAAACGATACTGCCATTTATTCTGTTACGACAAACGCAAGCTATATTTTATGGGAAATAAATGGTGGTGAAATTATTGGCAGAGATGATTCTGCTGTTGTAAAAGTAGTATGGAAAAAATATGCTTTCAATAACGATATCAGTATTAATGTGAGTAATGGCGCTGGCTGTAAATTATTAAGCAATAAGCTAAATGTAATTACCAATGTATTACCCAAAGCAAGTTTTACCTCGAACATAGATACCGTGATGATTAATAAAGGTGGTATGATTAAATTTACGAATACCTCTAGCGATGCCAGCACATTAACATGGGATTTTGGTGATAGCTCGCAAACAAGCAGCATGGAGCATCCTACTCATCAATACATTAAACCAGGAACTTATACTGTTACGCTAACGGCAAGCAATGGAAATTGTATACAACAATTTCAAAAAACAATTGTAGTTATTATGGGAACAGGGCTTGAAAATAATTTGATAAAACAAGTAAGTGTAAGCCCTAACCCTAGTAGCGATTTCATAAATATCAAGTTTGGCAAAAACCACTTAATGAATGTGGTAGTATTTGATGCAACAGGAAAATCTGTTTTATTTTCAAATGAAAATAAAATTATAATTAAAGATTTACCTAATGGCTATTATATGCTAAGGATGTTTTTTGAGGAAGGCACAATAGATAAAAAAATAATTAAAAAAGACTAAAGGATTTTTTTAGCCAATACATAATCATTTAACCAAAACTCGGCAAATGGAATATCGACTGTTTCGATAATTTCATAGCCGAGTTTTTCATAAAATGATAAAGCAAGATTTTTTCTATTCACATTTAAATGCAAATAATTAGCGCCTAATCCAGCCACTTCTTTTTCTACTTCGCTAAGTAAGATCCTTCCAAAGCCTTTGTTTTGTTCACTTGGAAGCAAATATAATTTGTGTAATTTATAGGTATTGATTGGCTCCTCTAATTTGCCGTAAGAGGCAAAGCCAATTGGCCTATCTGCTTGGTATAGAATTAAAAACACGTGTTTGTAAAAATCCATTTGTTTAAAAATGGATTCTGGCGTGTACATTTCACCAAACATATATTCGATTTGCGCTTGTGAAATAACATCTTCATAGGTAACAAACCAAGTGTCGTAAGCAATCTTGACTATTGTAGGAATGTCTTCAATACTTGCTAATTTAATAGAAACGGAATTCATCTATTGCTTTTTAAGATTTATTAATTTTATAAAATACAATAAATGACCTGCCACAAAAGACATTGTTCCAATTAAAAAAAAGAAATTAGCAATTCTGTTTGCAGTAGAAGGATAAGTAATTATACCAGTGAACAACATCAATAGACTTAATAAATAAGCATTCCTTGCATTGTTATCTGCTGGGTTAATTTGCATTTGAATGGGTATTTTAAATCC
>CANJWU010000100.1 GCA_947478655.1 Sphingobacteriales bacterium
CGCACTAATTTTGCAGGGCTTCCTACTACAATGCTATTGGGTTCCACATCTTTGGTAACCACACTGCCCGCACCGATTACAGCGCCTTTGCCAATGGTGACGCCGGGCATAATTTGCACTCCGCTGCCAATCCAAACATCATCTTCAATGACTATAAAATTTTTAGTGGTATCCCAAGCTTGATCAATCATGAATTCACCTGGCGCGATTAAATGATTTGCTGCGACAATACTAATGTGTTGTGCTAAAATACATTTTTCGCCAATGCGAATCGTTCCGCCACCAGCACGAATATTATTCATCTCGCCGATAGAAGTTCCTTTACCAATACTTAAATGCGAAACACCCCATTCGCCTTTTGGATCGTCGGCGCAAATTAAAATGGTATTAGCGCCAATAAAAACTCCTTCTGCTAAAGCAAACCTTTTGGCATCGGTATATAAAATTTGTGCATCCGGATGAATATGACATTGGTATTTGATTTCCAAGCTAGCTGTCCTGAACCACTTGCTTAATTTATTCAGTATAATAATGATCACCTTCAGGAAGATTCCGATGAAGCCTAATTTATTGGTTAGCAGGGCAAGTTTTCTCATTTGAAGTATTATAAGGCAAATTTAGAAGAATTTACAAATATTTATGTTTATCCTGATTATTCGGCTTATTTTAGCTTTTTAAGAACAAACATGAGACTTTTTCTAGAAATTAGTTTTCGCAACCTTTACTACTTCCTGACCCGCAAAGCGGTTCGTCAGTTTAACCGATTGGCTTTTCAATATGGCGATGCCCCAAGGTATTCCCCTAGAAAAATAAAAGTAAATGGTTGGGAATTACAAGTGCCCGATGCCCTTTCTTTTATTTATCAGTTTAGAGAAATCTTAGTCGAAGAATCTTATTTATTTAATTGTACTAAAACAAATCCAGTCATCATTGATTGCGGTTCGAATGTTGGATTGAGTGGTATTTATTTTGCCAATCGATTTAAGGACGCAGCAATTTATTGCATCGAAGCGGATCAAGCCATTGCGCAAACACTGGCATGGAATTTAAAAAATAACGGTGCTTCGAATGTTAATGTAATTGCCAAAGCAGTTTGGACACACAACGATGGGGTTCGTTTTGCTTCCGAAGGATCGGACGGGGGTAGCATCGATAATAATAGCACGGCAGATTTAATTCCATCGATGAGTTTAAAAGATATGTTAGGCAAATTTGAAAGCATTGATTTTTTAAAAATGGATATTGAAGGTGCCGAAAACACAGTCATTCCAGACTGTTCGGCCGAATTGCATAAAGTAAATCAATTATTTATTGAATACCATTCTACTGCTAAAGAAAATCAATCGCTTGGAAATATCTTGAGCATTTTAAGCAATGCTGGTTTTCATTATTATATTAAAACGGAGAACAAAAGAAATCATCCTTTTGTAAACAGACACGAAAACAAAACATACGATTTACAACTCAATATTTTTGCTTACAAAAAATAATGAAAGTAGTCATTGTGAATACCGCAGCCGATAAAGGTGGAGCAGCAGTAGCCGCTAATAGGCTCATGCAATCGCTTTGTGCAGCAGGTGTAGAATGTAATATGTTGGTACGCGAAAGCAATCATGTACAAGCCAATGTGCAAGTTTTTTCGAAAAACCCATTTAGCTTAAAATGGAACCAAGCTTTATTTTTCTTAGAACTATTACTCTTGCAGATTTTTAAACGCAATGGAAAAGAATTTAGTTTAGCCACATTTGGACCCCATTTAGCCGATCATCCATTAATTAAAAACGCCGATGTGATTAATTTGCATTGGGCGCAAAATGCCTATTTAAGCCTATCGGAGCTGCAAGCCATACAAAACCTTGGCAAACCTATTGCATGGACTTTACACGATATGTGGGCCATTACGGGTGGCTGTCATTATAACGAAGATTGCAGGAAATTTGAAAGCGAATGCAACCATTGCCATTTATTGAAAAATGATTCGCTGACCAATATCAGTTTACATCAATTTAAAGCAAAGCAAAAAATATACAGCGATCGCATTCATTTTATTTGCCCGAGCAATTGGTTAGCAGCTGAAACCAGCAAAAGTGCCTTGACCAAAAATAATCCAGTTACGGTTATTCCAAATACACTCGACCTAAGCGAATTTAAACCCATGGACCGCGCACAAGCCAAAAATTATTTTGGCATTCAAACCGATAAAAAAATTATTTTATTTGTATCCATGAGTTTAAGCGATCAAAGAAAAGGTTTTGAGTGGTTTGAAAATGCGATATTAGGTTTAGAAAAATCGGATGCAGATTGGAAAAATAAATATGAAATTTTAGCCATTGGTAGAAAGGCAGCGCAACCAAAATTTGAAACTACCATACATTATACTGGCCGCTTAAACGGCTCAAAGGCAATGGCCAATGCATATGCAGCCGCAGACGTTTTTGTTACGCCATCGCAACAAGATAATTTACCCAATACGGTAGTAGAATCTTTGGCCTGTGGCACACCCGTGGTCGCTTTCCAAATTGGTGGCATGCCAGACCTTATTCAACATTTGCACAATGGCTATCTTGCAAAATTTCAAGACTTAAAAGATTTACAAAATGGCATAGTACATTGTCTAACAAACGATCTTTCCAGCAACACCCGCGAAGGAATTTTAACTTTAGTAGATTCAAAAAAAGTAGCAGCAAAATATATCGCTGTATTTGAAAACCTTTGCAAATAATTGTTGTTGATTTATTATGGACTTTAAATTAACCTCCGAGTATTTTCCAACTGGCGACCAACCAGAAGCCATTAAGCAATTAGTGGCTGGTGTAAATCAAGGAGAGGTGTATCAGAATTTATTAGGCGTAACCGGATCTGGTAAAACATTTTCGATTGCCAATGTCATTCAGCAAACGCAAAAACCCACGCTTATTTTAAGTCATAATAAAACCCTGGCAGCCCAGCTCTACGGGGAGTTCAAGCAATTCTTTCCAGAAAATGCGGTCAATTATTTTGTTTCTTATTACGATTATTACCAACCCGAAGCTTATTTACCAACCACCAATACGTACATCGAGAAAGATTTACAAATTAACGATGAAATTGAGAAGCTGCGTTTGCGCACCACCTCTGCATTGGTTTCTGGTAGAAGAGATATTATTGTGGTCTCTTCTATTTCTTGTATTTATGGTATGGGAAATCCGGAAGATTTTACCGATAGTGTGATTCGATTAAAAGTGGGTGATGTGGTTACCCGTAATGCCTTTTTATTTCGATTGGTAGAATTACTTTACGCCAGAACTACCGAAGAATTTAGACGCGGTACTTTTAGGGTAAAAGGTGATACCGTTGATATTCATTTAGCTTATGCCGATTATGCTTTGCGTTTGTCTTTTTACGGAGATGAAATTGAAGAGATGTGTACCATCGATCCGGTAACAGGTAAAACACTAGAGAAAATGGACAACGTAGCCATTTTTCCTGCGAATTTATATGTGGCGCCAAAGAATAGAACACAAGGTGCCATCAGACAAATTCAAGATGAATTGATGGCAAGAAAAGCTTCCTTTGAATCCGAAGGAAGATTTTTAGAAGCCAAAAGAATTGAAGACCGCGTAACCTACGATTTAGAAATGATTCGCGAATTGGGTTATTGTTCGGGTATCGAAAATTATTCTCGATTTTTTGACGGAAGAAAAACCGGCGACCGACCTTTCTGTTTGTTAGATTATTTTCCAAAAGATTATTTATTAGTAATTGATGAAAGCCATGTAACTGTTCCGCAAATTAGGGCGATGTATGGCGGTGATCGTTCTAGAAAAATGGCTTTGGTAGAATATGGTTTTAGATTACCATCTGCTATGGATAATAGGCCTTTGAATTTTGATGAATTTGAAACGCTGACGCATCAAATTATTTATGTAAGTGCTACGCCAGGCGATTATGAATTAAAGCAAACCGAAGGTGTGGTAGTCGAACAAGTGATCCGCCCAACGGGCCTTTTAGACCCTATCATAGAAATTAGACCTGCGGTTAATCAAGTAGATGATTTATTAGATGAAGTTGATAAATCGATTAAAAATGGTCACCGTATTTTAGTGACTACCCTTACTAAACGCATGGCCGAAGAATTAGCCAAGTACATGGCTAAATTAAATATCAAATGCCGTTACATTCATTCGGAAATTAAAACCATGGAACGCGTAGAAATTTTACGCGATTTAAGATTGGGTGTTTTTGATGTGTTAATAGGAATTAATTTATTAAGAGAAGGATTAGATTTACCAGAAGTAGCACTCGTGGCTATTTTAGATGCCGACAAAGAAGGTTTCTTGCGTTCGGATAGGGCATTGATACAAACCATTGGACGTGCCGCTAGAAATTCGGAAGGACGCGTGATTATGTATGCCGATAAAACAACCGACTCGATGGCACGCACCATAGAGGAAACCAATCGAAGAAGATTAAAGCAAATTAAATATAACGAGGAACATGGTATTACGCCAACCACCGTTAAAAAAAGTAGAGAAGCCATTATCAAACAAACTTCGGTGATGGATTTTAAAGATGGCGTGCAACAACCTTATATTGAAAAAGACATCAATAGTTTTGCGGCCGATCCTATTGTACAATACATGACCCAAGCGGAACTCAAAGCCACCATCGATAAAAGCAAAAAAGAAATGGAGAAGGCCTCTAAAGACTTAGATTTTATTATGGCAGCTAAATGGAGAGACGATATGTACGCTTTGGAGCATGTTTATAATGAAAAATTTACAAAGTAAATTGCATTTTTATAGCTCAAAATTCGATGAAAGCGTATATTTGAGCAGAATTTAAGAACATGTTAAGATTCATCCTTACCCTTATACTAATTGTTTATGGCTTTCGCTTGCTAGCCAGATTATTCTTGCCTTTGATGGTTAAAACCGTCGTAAAAAAAGCGCAAGAAAATTTCAATAATCAACAACAAAGACCACAAGCCCGCGAAGGGGAAATCCATGTGGATTATATGCCGCCTGCTGAAAAAAAGAAAAGTCATTTGCAAGACAAAGGAGATTTTGTTGATTACGAAGAAATCAAGTAATTTTCATGTCGCATACTTTTATCATTGCCAGCAATAACGCACACAAAGTTTCCGAAATTCAATTATTAATTGGTTCAGCATTTGAATTAAAAA
>CANJWU010000101.1 GCA_947478655.1 Sphingobacteriales bacterium
GGATTCTTCTTTATTATTCTTTTCATTAAAACCAGGGCCTCGCTCTTTTTGTTCAAATTTACGAGCAGTGCCGATTTATTAATTAAGGCCTGTTCGTAATCTGGATCTAGGGCTATCGCTTGGTTATATAAATCCATTGCTTTATCAAAATTGCTATTTAAGGCATAAATGTAGCCCATATTTGACAAAGCAGGTGCAAACTTAGGGTTTTCTTGTATAATAAACTCAAAGCACTTCTTAGCCTCTGTTTGATTGCCCATTTGCAAGGCGGTACTGCCTAATTTATTTTGAAACTCTAAGTAATAGGGGCCTGCTTGACAGGCTAATCTGTAAAATATAATGGCCTTTGCCCCATCGCCTAAATTGCTATAGGCTTCGCCAATTCTATATAATGTCCAAGGATCTTTGCTATACGTTACTTGATTTTTTTCTGCTAATTGCACTAAAGCCTTAAAGTCTTGTTTTAAAAAAGCTAATCTAATAAGGTTATTAAATAAGTGTCTTTCGGAATAGTTGCCTTTTTTCGCAAAGTAATAACTAGCCGAATCGAGATAAGATTTATTGTTTTGAAATTTCTCGAAATAATTTAAATAGCCTTCTGCAATGGTGTGTGCATTTGGATTTGGGTTATTGATTGCTGCCAATCCAATAAATTCTTTAATTTGTTTTACCGCATTTAGTTTAACAGGAATTTGTATGCGATGATCATGAACAGTTACATGTGGAATGTCTTCGGTACCAGATTTGGGCATATGGCAACTCCAGCAATTATCCTCCTTTGTTTTTCTGATACTCAATTTCTCTGAACATAGCGGTAGGCTTGCATATTTTTGATTACCATGACAACTTTTGCAAGCATTATTAAATTGGGTATTAGCGGTATTTTTAATGCTGACATGTGGATTGTGACAACTGATACAGGTCAAGGAACTTACCTTATTATTACTCAATTTACTATTACTGTATTTCTTAGTTTCAGTATTGATTTTTAAGCGGGTACTTTCTACAAAACACTTACTTTGTTTTAACCGATCGGCATGCGAAGCCATAATAAAACTTTGCTGGTCACCTTTGTATCTTGGTAAAAAAACATTGATATAGTCGGAGAGTTTTTGTCCAGGTTTAAAATCGAAAAAAGATTTACCCTCGGCTAATACAGCATCGCCTTGTAAATGGCATCGCTGACAAACATCTACTTGTAAATCGTAAGGTAATTTTTTAGGGTTGACAATGGAATAATCAATCATGGTTGCCGTGTCGACCAAATGACCCAATTGTTTTTCCCTTACATGAATGCTGCCTGGCCCATGGCATCGTTCGCAATCAATGCCTTGTGGTATAGAAACAAACTTATTTTTAGAACCGGGCATTATGTTAGGATAAGCATTATGACAGCTCATGCATTCTAATTCGATGGTTCTGCTGAAGCGCGAATTGTGTTTGTTTTCAAAACCAGGCGGCAAATCCCATTGTCCTTTTTGGGTATAAAAGGTGAGGGGCATTTGAAAAATATAGCCGTTAATTTGAGACAAATGCGAATTGGTATGCATGCCCGAACCAATGATATAGTTTACTTTTTCGAGCCTTTTATGTACGGTATCTTTTCCGGCTAATCTATATTCAAGAATAAATATTTCCTTATTTTTTAAAATGGGTTGATAATAAAAGTCAAGGAATTTATCGTATACAATGGCATGTGCATTAAATTTTGCAGCTGTTTTTTGTTCGTTAGCCATGTCAAAACTTTGGCCCATTCCTGTATGGATAAATGTCTCATGAATATTGCTGTGACAGCCTTTGCAGGTATTCATACCTACATATTTTACAGAATCTGCATGGTTTAAATATACACTGGTATTTTGATTGGTATTACTGTTGGAACTACAATTTATTTCCAGCATGAATACAACCAATGCCATAAATAATGGAATAAGCTTATTCATTTTTATAATATTTTAAACTGATGCATTGGCTAGTGTTCTTAGCTTGCAAGCGAATAAAATAAATACCATTTGGTGCAGCTAAAAGTTGTATGCCCTTGTTATTTTTTTCAAAAGCAATGTTGCTGCCCATTAAATTTTTTACCGTAATGTCGTAATCTGCTAGGCTATGCAAGCCCAAATCGGCTATTTGTAGGTCGCCATTTCCTGGATTTGGAAATAAGCGAAAAGCAGTTTGATGATTGGCTTGTTGCGCAATGCCTGTGCCTTTAATTGCATCAGAAAAAACGGGTCTAATCATGACCGAACCCTTGATAGCGCTCTGTTGCCAGCCTACCGAGGTTACCTTATAAAACATTTGGTCATTATTGACATAATTTCTATCTAAACCCACATTCATCAAGTAATTACTACTTTGAATCCATCCCACATAAAATTCGCCAGAAACAATAAGGGTAGAATCTAATTCATAATTTACAAAATCATTAATACCAATTTCTTGTTTGGTATTCAAAGATGTTTTTTGATAAAGAATGACTTCGGGTACTAAACTTTTCCAAATGGTAAGGGTAAATAAATTTTGATGATTGTCTATTTCTTTTTGCGTAAAAAAGAAAGCAATGTCGGTTAATGTATCTGCTACCGGCGCATTAAAATGCATGGCAAATCGACCATCCGAAGAAGGCGTAATGCCATAGCCATTTTCGGCTGTACCATCGTCGTAGGCAAAGTAATCGCTAAAGATTTGTTCGTGCACTAAGGTGTCATTTTGTTTGATAAAATCACCGCCTGTGCTACAGGTATACCTGGTTTTTAAAACAAATGGCTTGTTTTGTGTAGGAATAATAATTTTATTTGAACTAATACTGTCGGTAGTATGTTCGCCTAATAAATCAAAACCTCGGGTTGCAGAATCTATTTTTTGATTATTATTTTTAAAGCGAGCAGTATATGTAAAGCTGACACTTTTAGTATTCACGAAATTATTTCTAATCGAAACAAAATGATTTTCTGCTAACATCGATTCGTTATATTGATTAAAAGGCACAGCAGAATAGGGTTTGAGCAGCGAAGTAGCATTCCCAGTTATGGAAACATCGTTTTGAATGGTATCATTAACCGAACTATTGATCGTTATTTTCACATAATCTAGGTTCCAATGGTCGTCTCCTCCAAATTGGGAGCCTTTATTTTTAAATCTAAATTGAAAACCTTTATATAAATATTTGCTTTCTGTAATAGAAATAGAAATTAATTGAAAAGGCTTAGAAGTACTGCCTGCAAAGCGTTTTACTTGTTCCCATTTTTGAGTGATTCCGTTTTTAAACTCTAAAAGTAAAGAGTCTTTTACCGCAGGATTTCTGCCATTGCCTTGGGGTTGAATATAAAATCTTAAATAAATAGAGTCGGCGGCATTGTAATTTAAATTAATGGCTTGCGAAGTAAGCGTATCGCAAATTCCATAACTCCCGCTTAAGGTAGTATAGGGTTGTCCATCTTTATTAAAACCATCGAAGGTTGCAACGCCTTTAGAAATAGCATCTTGGCCAAATGAGTTATTGATAAAGACAAAACTATCTGTCCAATATTTTGTACTTGGATAAATTTTATCATAAGAAAAATCATCGAAATAGGGGAGGTTGAGCGTATCTGTTTTTGCTTTACTTTTTTGCTGCAGTATTTGGTATTGCGCTTTTAAAATGGGATTGTAAGGGAGTGGTGTTAGCACCTCTTGCGCAAATAAGCAAGAAGGAAAAAGTACTATAGCGAATAACAGTTTTTGAAACATGTTGAATTTTAAAATTAAAAAGCGGCGATTAATCTTCTTTAACATAAATATCGATGGCGCTACCTTGTCCAATTTTGTTGATAGCGGTATCGGTACTAAACGCTGGACTTTGCTTATATATTTTAGTATTAAAAGTATCGGTGCTATTACCTTCAAATATAATCGTCCCTAATCTTAATTTAGAAGCGTTCAGAACAAATTGGGCTTCTTCAAAATTCAGGCCTGTTAAATTAGGAATGTCAACTTTCACATTACCATATCCGTCGCCAACTAAAAGGTCTAGTGTGGCGCCTTTTCGAATCGAAAATCCTTTTTGTACGGTTTTACCATTATAAACAAGTCCTAAAACAGCATTTTGTGCTAAATCGGGCTTATATATTAATTGTCCAATTTTGATGCCATAACTTTCTAAAATAGAAGTGGCTTCTCTTAAAGAAACGTCAATTAAGTCTGGTAATTTTACAATGGGTGGTGTATTAGAAACAACCGTTAAATAAATGGTCCTGTTTTCTTTTACCGCTGCACCAGGTTCGGGCTCTTGTTCGTAAACCGTTCCGGCAGCAGCTAAACTGGTATAGATAGAATCGATGCTGTATTTAAAGTTTTGTTCGTCTAATAAATCGGTGGCATCCGAAAGCTCAAGACCTTTTAAAACTGGAACAGGCACACTTTGACCATGTTTCGTATAATAGGCTACCCATTTATACGCCCCAAATAGCGTGATCACTAAAGCCACCACAATAAGGAGCATTTGCTTTCGAAAAGCTTTAGTCTGAAGGTATTGTATTATTTTCATCGGATGTTCAAACTTAAGCTAAAATTCAAGAATTAGAAAATCATTTTACCCACTTATTATATTAAATCAGCATTTTTTTACAAATTTGATTTATAATTCGATTTGTTGATCGATAACCGCGCATAGAAAAACCATTATGAAGAAAAAAATAGCATTGTTAGCAGGAGGTTATACCGGCGAATCTGTTGTGTCTATGAAGAGTGCCGCAATGGTTGCAAATAGCTTAGATAGGAATGTTTACGAGGTTTATCAAATACTTATTAATAAAGAAAAGTGGGTTTATATTAATGAGCAAAAAGAAGAATTTGCCATCGATAAAAACGATTTTACAGTAATGGTAAATGGACAAAGACTTCAATTTGATGTGGCCTTTATTTGTATTCATGGAAGCCCAGGCGAAGATGGCAAGCTTCAAGGTTATTTAGATATGATCGGTTTACCTTATACAACTTGTGATGCTATTACTTCTGCGATTACAATGAATAAGGCATATACAAAAAGTGTAATTGCCGATTTAGCCAATGTATCGGTTGCCAAATCGATGCAAGTTTTTGCCAACCGTACAATAAGCGA
>CANJWU010000102.1 GCA_947478655.1 Sphingobacteriales bacterium
CAGGTTCGACGAAGAAGCAAACTTAAAGTGGAAGTCGATTATGGAAGAAGAAGGCGTGGTGGTTTTAGTGGGTGTGCCGAATAAAAAAGTACACGCAAAAGTTTGTATCATTCAGAAAAAAGTAAATAATAAAACCATTAAATATGGTTTTATTAGTACAGGTAATTTGAACGAAAAAACTGCTAAGATTTATGCCGATCATTGTTTGTTAACTTCGAACCGTTTATTGATGAACGAAGTGAGCAAAATTTTTGACTACTTGCTCCATTGGCAAATGGGCGATAAGCCAATTGCGAAAATGAAACACTTGCTGGTTTCGCCTATAAACATGCGCGCTTCGCTTATAGAATTAATTGAAAACGAAATTAAGTTTGCAAAAAAAGGAAAGCCTGCAAAAATTATCATTAAGTTAAATTCTTTGAGTGATTTAACGCTGTTAGAAAACCTTTATAAAGCAAGCAAGCAAGGTGTAGAAGTGCATTTAATTATTAGAGGTATTTTTACCCTTAAAAAAGCAAACGCGCAGCTCAATGCCATTAGTATTGTGGACCAATATTTAGAGCATGCCAGGGTGATGATTTTCCATAATAACGGAAACGAAAAGGTATATCTTTCGAGTGCCGATTGGATGGTTAGAAATTTAGATCATAGAATTGAAGTGGCTACACCAATTTATGATAAAAAATTAAAGCAAGAGCTAATTGACATTATCAATATTCAATTAAAAGATAATCAAAAGGCCCGCATTTTAGATGCAGAATTATTAAATAAACATGTACCTTTAGTTGGTAGAAAAACGGTAAGATCTCAAGAAGAAACTTATCAGTTTTTAATAAATAAAAAATATTAACATTGATACTTGCAGCAATAGATATAGGGAGTAACGCGGCTCGAATTTTAGTTTGTGAGGTGATAAAAAATGGCGCTGAAGTACATTTTGAAAAGCTTAACTTATTAAGAATTCCTTTAAGATTAGGCTTCGATGTTTTTACAAAAGGCATTGTAGGCGCTAAGAAAAAGAAGATGCTAAACAACACCATTAAAACATTTGACCAATTAATGAAGGTCTATGATGTAGACCATTATATGGCTTGCGCTACCAGTGCCATGCGCGATGCAAGCAATGGTCAAGAAATCATCAACGAAATTAAACTAGAAACCGATATTGAAATCGAAATAATTTCGGGGCAATTAGAAGCCGAAATAATTTACGAAAACCATATTGCCGAAATGTTAAACGACAGTACCAGTTATTTATACATTGATGTGGGTGGTGGTAGTACCGAAATTACGCTGTACCACAATTCAAAAGTTAAATTTCAAAAATCATATAATATTGGCACGGTTAGAATTTTAACCGACATGGTTAACGATGATGTTTGGCAAAAATTAAAGTTAGATTTAAAAGAAATTGCTAAAAATTATCCGGGCATAGAAGCTATTGGTTCTGGTGGCAACATTAATAAAATACTATCGATAAAGCGAAACGATTCGAAATTAAACTATAAAGAAATTAAACAAATTTATAACGAGTTATCGCCTTTGTCTATCGAAGAGCGTATGGACTTATACATATTAAAGAAAGACCGCGCAGATGTGATTGTGCCTGCATTGTTAATCTATTATAATATAATGAAGTGGGCAAATATAGAAGACATCAATGTGCCTAAGATTGGATTGGTAGACGGTCTGATCCATCATTTATACGAATTGGTATTAGCCGATTAAATTATCGTAATAATTTGTTCCGAAAACTTTTGTGATTGATAGGGCTTGCCATTTACTGAAATAGCAATGGTAAAGGGAATATCGTTTTCCGAAACAGCTAAGGCAAACAAACAGCTTTGATGATGATAAGTTATAAAACTCACATTTAATAAGGAAGGAATGTTTTCGCGATATACCAATAGGCCCGTTTCGTCTACATAATAAAATTTTATTTTATTAATTTTATTTCCTACCGCGTCTGGAGAATTTATTTGATAAGAAACATGATCGCCTAGTTTAAAAAACTGCATGCTTTCTTTTATAGTATTTTTAATACTAAACAAATTTACTATTCGTTTTTTAAAACTCATCTATATTGCTTATTCACATTCGTGTTGCAATTAAATTTATTAAATTACAGCCTAAATAAAAATTCCATTTATTTCCATCCTTAGGAACAGCTGATTTGCAAGGCCATGCATATTTGCTTTGCTGGCAATTTTGCAATAACCTTATAGCTGATTCGAAATAATAATTGCATAAAAAAAGCGCGCTAAATTTTAGCGCGCTTTTAAATTTTAAAATTATTTTATTACCAAACCTTTACGCGATCGCTTGCTGGTCTAAACATTTTATCGCCTTGCTTAATTCCAAATGCTTCATAAAATTCTGGCATGTTAGTTAAAGGGCCATTGGTTCTATATTTTCCTGGCGAATGCGGATCTGTTACAATTCTTTGGTTTAAATTTTCGTCGGTAATGTTTTGTCTCCAAACTTGTGCCCAACTTAAAAAGAATCTTTGATCTGCTGTAAAGCCATCAATTTTTTCTGATGATTTTCCTTGTGCTGTTCTTTTAAATGCATCGTATGCAATGTTGATGCCACCTACATCGGCAATGTTTTCGCCTAATGTTAATTCGCCATTTACATGTACATTATCTAATACGGTATAGGCCGAATATTGATCTACTAACATCTTTGTTTTTGCTTTAAACTTATTGTTATCTTGTTCGGTCCACCAGTTTTTTAAATTTCCATCTTTATCAAATTGACAACCTTGGTCGTCGAAACCGTGGGTCATTTCGTGTCCAATAACCGCGCCTATGCCGCCGTAATTAATAGCATCGTCTACGCTTGGATCAAAAAATGGGAATTGTAAAATACCTGCCGGAAAAACAATCTCGTTGATGTTTGGATTGTAATATGCATTAATGGTATGCGGTGTCATTGCCCATTCTGTTTTATCTACTGGCTTACCATATTTATTAATCATTTCTGCAAATGCAAATTCGTTAGCCGCCATAATGTTTTGTACATAAGACGCCCTGCTAATGGTTAATTTGCTGTAATCTTTGAATTTATCTGGGTAACCAATTTTCTTAATAAAAACAGCTAATTTTTCGATGGCTTGTTTCTTGGTCGAATCGCCCATCCAATCTAATTTTTCGATGCGCTCGCGGTAAACAATTTGCATGTTATTTACCATTTCTAAACATCTTTTTTTAGCTTCTTCTGGAAAATATCTTTTTACATAAACCTCGCCTAATGCTTCGCCTATGCCGCCATTAATATCGCCTAATACTCGCTTCCATCTTGGACGCATTTCTTTAGCACCATTCATTACGGTTCCGTTAAATGCAAAACTTTCTGTAACAAAAGCTTGATTTAAATTTCCAGCAAATCCACTTACCAAATGCCATCTCAAATAAGTTTTCCAAGCATCCATTTTTTCTGCAGCCAACATATTGTCTAGCGCTGTAAAAAATTTGGGTTGGCTTACAATCATCTCGTTTACATTTGTTAAACCTGCTTTGGTAATAACGGTATTCCAATTAATATTTTTAGTAATTTTATTGGCATCTGCTACACTCATTTTATTATAAGTAGCATATGGGTCGCGCATTTCTACTCGCGTCATAGAAGCCTCTGCTAATTGGGTTTCTAGGCGAATAATGGTTGCTGCATTTGCTGTTGCGCTTGCTTGATCATCGCCCATCATACTAAACATTTTTACTAAATGAATGCGAAATTGTTTTCTAATTTCTTCCGAACGCGCATCAGTTTTAGTGTAGTAATCTCTATCGGGTAAACTTAATCCGCCTTGATCTGCATAAGGAATATAAGCCGAACTAATTTTCATGTCTTGGTAAACATAAAAACTATATAATGCGCTTACTCCTTTTTTCTGTAAGATGGCAATTTCGTTTAATAAATCGTTGGTATTTTGTATAGCTTGTATAGCTGTTAAGTCATTTTGCAATGGACTTAATCCAGCTTTTTCTATAGCCAAAGAATCCATGCCACTTGCATAAAAATCACCCACTTTTTGTTCGTTACTTCCTTTTGCTGCTGCGGTATTTGCAGCCGACTCATCTAATAAAACTTTTAATTTTTTATTGGTTTGGTCTTGTAATATACTGAAGGCCCCCCAACGCGTTTCGGTGCTTGGAATTGGATTGTTTTTTAACCACAATCCATTTGCGAAGGCATAAAAATCGTCTTGTGGACGAACCGATGTGTCAATATTTGCCACATCGATGGCTATAATTTTTTCTCCTCCTTGGTTTGTTTTACAAGCCGAAAAGGCCATTAATAAGCCTAAGGAAACTAATAAATAATTGGCTGGTTTTTTCATAATGTTAATTTAGACTGCCAATATAGGGATTTTTATAGCCTAGCTACAAGCTAGTTTTTTAGATTTGTTGATATCCTAATTAGGCTATAATTGCCGATTGCAGGCTTTATTTGCTGTTTTTATAGCAAGCCTTGTTATTTTTCCACACAAAAATGTTGAAAACAATAGTTTTTTGTTATTTTAGCGCATTAATAGCCTGAATTATAAAGAATAGGATTATCAATTTTGACCTTACGCCAAGATTAATGCTGTACAACAGAAAGAAGAATTTTATTTTATTTTTTGCACTACTAACAAGCGTTTTGTTGCTTAATACCGCTAACAACAGTGCTTTTGCTCAAGTAGGCACTTTGCAAGAAAATCCCTTTTCAAAAGAAAACTATACCGAAGCAAAGAAGTTAGAACGTTTGGTTTACAATACCATTTTGCCCTATTTAAAAGGCACAAACTTTTTAGTAGATGTAAAAATTAAATCGCCGCAATTTGTCATGGATTCGGTGGTACCTGTTTTAGACACCACCATGTCTGTCGACTATTTACCTGGTGTAATGGACGGTTCAACCGTTGTGACTAACGACGAAGGCGTTTATGCACCTTTCAATATTGGAAGTGGTAAACAAAAAACGGTATTGGTAGTAATGGATACTTGCTACGATTCTAATGCGCTAGGTTTTATAGATCAATTAATCAGAAACTCTATTCCTTTAGATGCGGCAGGTGGCGACCGATTAATTGTTCAGTCGCAAGTTTTTCC
>CANJWU010000103.1 GCA_947478655.1 Sphingobacteriales bacterium
AATCGAATTTCGCTTATCCTTCAATTTTAATTCTCTTTGAGGAGTCTATAAAGCATGTAAAGTGCACTAACTGCCGTTCTTTCAATGTTTTGCATTCTTTTATTTCCGAATAAAAACTTTTTGGCAAGCACCTTATTTTTACTTGCAACAGCAATCCAGACGGTTCCGACTGGTTTATCGGGTGTACCACCATCGGGCCCAGCAATACCAGAACAGGCAATCGCATAATCCGAATTAAAGGCTTTTAGAGCCCCTAAAACCATTTCTTTTACAGTTTCCTCACTTACTGCACCCGTTTGGTTTAAAGTGTCTAATTTAACGCCTAATACGCTTTCTTTTAATCCGTAAGAATAGGTAATTCCTCCACCTAAATAGGATTTAGACGAACCAGGAATTGCGGTAAGTAAATGTCCTATATAGCCACCGGTGCAACTTTCGGCAGTCGCTAAAGTGCTATTTTGAGCCGCTAACATTTGCAAAATAACTTCTTCAATGTTGATATCGGTTAAGGATACTACATAATCAGCTATTTTAGCTACAATGGCCTTTTTATGAAAGTTAATTTCTTCTTCCAGTGCTGCACGATTATTTCCATGTGCACTGAGTCTCAATCTTACTTGCCCTAATTTGGGTAAAAAGGCTAATTGAATATGTGATGGCAATTGCGCTTCTTCTTCGATAATTAAGTCTGCTAAAAAAGACTCTCCTATTCCTGCAGTAAGAATGGTTTCGTGTAAAACAAAAGGTAATTTTAATGTTTGACTTAATTTTGGAATAATGCTATTCTCCATCATGTCCATCATTTCAAAAGGCACACCTGGCATCGAAAAATAATGACAATTGTTTTGATAGAAGTACATTCCTGGCGCTGTGCCTTGTAAGTTTAAAATAATTTCGCAAGAAGATGGAATAGCTGCCTGTTGGTGATTTGCGGGCAAGACTGGTTTATTATACCTAGCAAAAATAGCATGAATATTTTGCAGCGCTTGTTCATTAATCACTAATTCACCACCAAAAAAATCAAGCAATACACTTTTGGTAATATCATCTTTGGTTGGGCCTAAACCACCCGTAATAAACACGACTTCTGCTCGTTCTTTAGCTTCGGCTAATGCCTTATAAATATGTGCTGCATTATCCGAAACAGAAGTGATTTGTTTTACCCGAATGCCAATAGCATTGAGTTTTTGGGCCATCCAAGCCGAATTTGTATCTACAACTTGGCCAATGAGTAATTCGTCGCCTATGGTAATTATTTCTGCAAACATCTTGTTAAATGTATCGTTTTTATCAAAAGAAAATTATTAAAATTGTAAACCATCAAAAAAAACAAAATGAAAAAATATTATTTCTTAGCCCTCATTCTATTTGCTGCACAATTTTCGGTAGCACAAATTGACTATAATAAACTGAAAAAACAAGGACAAAGCATTGTTAAACAAGTTAACACTGGAAATAATCCTTTAAGTAACGACGAAATTATTGAGGGTTTAAGAGAGGCCTTAACGGTAGGAAGTAACAATGCAAGTAAAGCTGCTGCTGCAGTTGATGGATATTATAAGAACCCGAAACTATACATTCCTTTTCCAAGCGAAGCTAAAAAAATGGAGCAAATGTTGAGAAGTTTTGGTCAAGAAAAACTAGTAAACGATTTTTTATTAAGTTTAAATAGAGCTGCCGAAGATGCTGCAAAAGAAGCGGCACCTATATTTGTAAACGCTGTTAAAGGCATGAGCATTGCAGATGGATTAAGTATTTTGAATGGAAAAGATGATGCTGCTACACAATATTTAAAGCAAAATACACAGGCTTTATTAGTAGAAAAATTCAAACCCATTGTAGAAAATTCTTTACACAAAGTAAGTGCAACCAAATATTGGGAACAATTGGTAGTGGCTTATAACAAAATTCCAATGGTCGAAAAAATGAATCCTAATTTAAGCGAATATGCTACTCAAAAAGCAATAGATGGTATTTTTATTGTTGTTGCTGAACAAGAGTTACAAATTAGGAAGAACCCTGCAGCCAGGGTTTCTGCTATCTTGAAAAAAGTTTTTAATCGCTAATCTCTTTCGTAAAATTCTCTGCGTTTGGTAAGTCTTAAATCTTGCAAAACAGAAGATCTTACTTTTAGCAACACGCTATATCTTTGATAAGTTCCAAAGGGAATCCAATTAACCGTTAGATCCCAGCAATGCAAATCTCTGACAATATTTAAAGAGGTTAGTGTGACCTCTTTTGCAAAAAAATCATAACCAGAAGAAAATCCAACTTTCCATTTTTTAGTTAAACTAAGATCACCATTCACATTTAAGGCATTGCTTGTATAGGCTGTATTTAATGGTTTTGAGTAACTTAATAAATAATTTATTGCGATATTCCAAGGTATGGTCCAATCTACATAGTATACCGCATTTCTGTTTAATAAATCATTGTCCATTCTATCTAATTGATTGATGATTTTTACAGATTGTTCGTTACTATTTGCTTTTTTAAAGGCCGATGGATTTAAATTGGTACTTAATGACATGGTAGCTGCAACCAAGCGAGCCAATTGTTTATCTTGTTGGTATTGGGTTTTATTGATGCGTCTATAATTTCCGAATTTATCTAATTGTAAGCCATAAATATCGTATGCAGCATTTAAATCTATATTAACTTTTTCAAACAGCAAAGTACGCGCAACTATATTAATTACAGAGAGTTTGAGCGAGTCTGCTGCTAAATTATAATTTCCCGTTAAACGCAAACTTTCAAACAATTTTACTTTTTTAATCAGCAAACCTGTATCTACTGCTTTGCTGGTTTTCATTTCTAAATTATTGTCGAAAGAAAAAGAAAGCAAACTCGATTTTCCTGCACCAGGTGAACCATAAATCCCATTTTGAAAAATAGTATATGGCGTTAATTTTCCACTGGTATCGGTTTGAACAAATTTATAATAGCCAAAACTTTCGGCGCTAAAATCTGGTCTAAAGGAATAAGATATAGCGGGGGTAAATACATGTCTTATAGCAGAAATACCAAATGCATTAACATTGAACATGCCATAGACCCTTGTTGTGAGTGAAAATCCCAAGCTATAATCTCTTGCTTGTTTAAAGCCATCTAGGGTATCGGTTATAACTTTTGAACCATCCCATTTTTTTTCAATGGAATTAAAATACCAGCGTTCATTGTAATTTAAATATGGACTCAAAGTAAAGTACTTTAAGACATTAAAAGAGGTCGATAAAGGCAAGCTATGACGCATGCCATTTTGAACTTGATTACTTGCTAAACTTTTAAACAATAAACTATCATAAGTATCTATTCTATTCTCTAAATCGAAAGTATAGTTCATGCCAATTTTATGATACCATTTTTGAGGACCTACCCTATTTTTAGAATCAAATGGATTGATACGAGACATGCTAAAGTTAACGCGAGGCAAACCTAAACTAACTTGTCCTGTTTGTAAGTTTTGATTATGCGTTAAAGAGCTAGACATACTAAAAGGCGTGCCTTCCCAGCTTTTAGCATAACTCACCGAAGAAGACAAATTATTTTGGGTAATGGATTGAATGTTGGGGGTAATATTATTTCGATAATTATTTCTTGAAGCAATGTTTACTGCCGCACTAAACCTCGAACCCGGAATTGCTTTTGGATCTTGGTTATGTGTCCAACGAATATAAAAATCTTGACTTAAAGAATATTCGGCAGTTTCTGCCTCCCCAATTTTTCGATTGGTAAAACCAGCAGATAAGGAACCATTGTATTGATAACGATTATTATAGCGAGTAACCCCGCTTAAACCATAACTACCTTTTGAATAAATATCTCCTTTGATTGATAAATCTACTTTTTCGTTGATGGCAAAATAATAGCCTCCATTACGTAAAAAGAAGCCCAAGGCGCGATCTTCTCCTATTTCTGGTATGACTACCCCAGACGAACTTCCTTTTAACCTTGGAAAGAATCCAAATGGAATGGCTAAAGGCAAGGGTACATCTTCAATTACTAAATAAGCCGGTCCAGAAACCGTTTTATCGGAAGTGTTTTTTGCTTTTGTTAAAGCGATATAAAAATGTGGATGTGCTTGATTACAGGTAGTATATTTTCCATTACGAATAAATACTTCGTCTAATTCGTTTTTCTTTACTTCGTTGGCATGTAAAAAACCTTCGCCTTCGTTGGTTATTACTTCTTTAATTTTACCTTTTTTAGTTTCGAAATTATAGGCTAACTCTTGCGCATCGTAGGTTTGCGCACCTTCGGTAAAAACAGGCTTGCCCTTAAGTATACCAGTAGAATCAATTACCCCATTGGCATAAACCACTTTATTCTTTTGATCAATTTTTATGAAAGCAGCTTTTAGAATTATGTCTTCGTAATAAACCTCGGCACCATTATATAAATAAACTTCATTTTTTTTTAAGTTATAAACAATAGAATCCTTAGCGTTGTATCGAATTTTAGATTGAATGGCCTTTTTCTTTGTTTTTAAAAGAATACTATCGGGCTCGAGTGGATCGTTTAATGATTTAGTGAGGGAATCTGATCGAATAATTGTTTTTGAATACAAGCTCGATTCGGCCTTTCCAGAACTGATGGATCCGAAAAAACTTATTAACAATAGTGGAAATACCGATTTTAGTAGTTTCAATTTAAAAATGAATACTATTTTTGCAATGCGAAGTAACAAAATTTTAAGCAAATTATAATGCTCAAACGACTAAGTCAATCAATTCTTATACTCTTTTTACTAATTACCAGCTTTATATTTTATTCATTTACACTGAATACCTATAAAATTAAGACGGTGGTGATTGATGCAGGCCATGGTGGACACGATACAGGTTGCCTTGGCTCCTTTTCCAGAGAAAAAGATGTTACACTGGCTGTTGCCTTAAAATTAGGTGCAGAAATACAAGCGAGTAATCCTGATATCAAAGTTATTTATACCCGCAGTACCGACGAATTTATTGAATTAGCAGAGCGCGCAAACATTGCAAACAGGGCTAAAGCAGATGTTTTTATTAGTATTCATTGTAA
>CANJWU010000104.1 GCA_947478655.1 Sphingobacteriales bacterium
GCCAAATTTCTGCTGGCAATTTTTGACCAGGCAAAGTAACTTTTAATGGAATTTCGTATTCATAATAGTTATCCGAATAATCTAAACCAAAACGCACAAAAGCAGCCATCTCATCGTTGCGCACATTATCGCCTTCGGCATGCACAAACATTTCGACACGCTTATACGATCTAAAATCGTAACTGCTAATTTTATAAGCCATGGCTTGGTCATCTTTTTTAAAGTTACAAGCGTTCAATACCATGGCTTGCTCGTTAATTCTTGATGTTCCTCTAATGTCTTGTAAGTTCTGCTCCTGCTGAATACCAGGCGGCAATACATATGGAATAGGAATGCGATTTCCGTTTTCTTCGATGTTGATGGTTGATAAATCTACAATGGCAGTAGACTTGGCATTGGTACCTTCGCCTGGTCTGATGGATGGATCTAATTTACGCCACTCGCCACGCACCAATTGTAATCTTGCAAAACGAAGGGTTGCCGTATCCGACCAATTAGTCATAAAAGTTCTGATGAAACGAATGGCACGGAAATCTTGAATTTCACCTACGCGTTTTTCATATTTCGCTATTGGAATTCTAAATTGATACCAAGTTACATTTTCGGTTCTTCCATTGGGTAATTTTTTTGCCGCTACAAGTTTATCGGTGATGAAAGAATTTTCGTCGGGGTTTTGTAATTCCGATGGGGATAAATGTACGCGGTATTGAAAATATTCATCTCGATCACTTTGTGCATTGTCTCTGTTAATGTCTTCCGTATCTGGGTTTGGCGAGGAAGCGGTATTCGCAATCCCTGTCTTGGCGGTCGATTGCGACTCGGTGGGCGAATTGCCTTCGGGTGCATTGTATAATTTATAGCGGTCTTTGATACTCGCTTTTTCTGCATCTAAATCGGAACCTCTGTAATAATGATAATCATCGGCAGCTGGATCGGCGGCAGCTTGCAAATAAGCAGGCGAATTGCTACCAAATTTATTTACTAACGCATCTAAATAATTTGTTTTGAAAAAAGTTGATTCTTCAGCATTGTTCAAACCATCCAAGCCCACATCTTGGTATTGTCTTGCCGAAACTTCATTATCAAAAGCGGTTGTTAATGGCGGAATTACCCCAACTCTTCCCCATAAGGTAGAATCGTATCTTGCCGGATTGCCATCTTTTGGCAAAGCATTTTCAATCGCTTGACTACCATCTTTTAAAATATCTTCCGAAATATTTCCAAGGTTAAAATATAAATCGCCACCCGAAGAACCTGGATTATAAATAAAAGGATCCATCATCCAAAACTCAATGAATTCAACATTTAGCGCCTCAAAATCGTTCGATTCTAATTTACGCATTATACCTCCCCAAGAGGCCGTTGGATTTTTAAAAGTACCATCATCGTTCAAACGATCGACCGAAAAATTATAAGGGCCTCTTTCTTTTGGATAAAAAGTTAAATCGAGTGTAGATAAAATAGTAGGGGTTCCGGTTGGCGTTTGTTTATTCGGAAAAACTTCTTGTTCTGTTACCTCGCGCGAATAATGATTAGACAATTGTGTTTTGTCTGTTCTAATATGCGCAGGGGTAAGCGTATTGGTTCTACTAAAAAATAAATTATCTATTTGATAATGCGATAACCTGGCGCGATTATAACCATAACTTAAATCGTTGAATAATTTTGATTCCGGAAACATTACCGGTGTACTAGACATAGTCCAAGCATTTGCCATACGCAAATCGATGGTTGATCGCGTGCCTTCAAAGTCGTCTATGTAAGAGGTTCCAGTACTATTACCGCCAGTGTTCAATGCCGCTGCGTGCCCAGGGTCGAGCATGGCGTACTCTCCAGAGATCGTAACCGACGAAGGTGCTTTGGTATCGATGAATGGTAATTTATCGACTAGTTTGGTTAAGAAACGCGAATCGCTTCGGTAATTAAAATCGAAACCATACATATTATTCGCACTGGGTTCGTCGCCTATATTTACTTTTGGCGTTAAAGGGCGTTCGGCTAAGCGAACCAAGGTTCCGCCTAAAGTTAATTTCTCATCAAATTTATAATCGAAGCGCGAAGCAAAATACGAACGCGATTGAATACCAAACAAAGTTGAACTTTCTAAATCTACCGTAATGGCTTGCCCCGAACTTAATATTCCTTGATTGGTAATTTTTACCCGACCAATATTATAATCTACTTGGTAATCGCTGCCTTCTACTAATAATTGGGTACCTGCTTTTACCACTACCGATCCTTGAGGAATATTAATGGCATTCAAAGAAAATTCTGAATTACTTAAAGATTGAAAAGAACCTTGAATGGTAAATTTATTCTTACGCGGAAATTGTTGTGCCCTAAATTTAGTGGAGTCGTATAACTCAGTAAAAGCAGTGTTTGCAGCCAAAGTTAAATCGCCGTCTGCCGCAATTTTATCATATAAATATTTACCGAAAGGTTCAATTTTAGGAAATATAATTCGACCATTGGCTGCGTTAACCGTTATGCCTTCTACAAAGTCGAATACGCCATCGGGTGTAGGTGTTTGTTTAACATCTAATTTATCTAAACCCATTACTTGAATTAAAGGAAAGTTTTTAATCGTTTCGGGGCCGTTGGGTAAAAAATTAATATTGTTCGATGTTTTTTCGTCGAGGTATAAAATATTTAATTTAAATTCTTGCGCATTTACTTGAAAAGCATTTAAAGAATAAATATTTTTCATCATCAAATCCCAAGTTGGCAAACTGGTTTTTAAAGAAACATTTTTTAATAGTTTGGTAACTAAAACAGTTGCCGGATTGGTTTCTTGTCTTTCGTTGGCAAACTCTCCCACCGTAAATTCTTTTCCATTTACGGTATAACGATAAGCGACCGATAAAACTTCGTCTGTGTTTAATGGGGCAATCAAAGAAATATAACCTAATTGCGAATTGAAAGTAAATTCTCGATCGGTTAATTTTCTTGCTCTTATTTTGGCGTAGTTATCTGGGCCACCTTTATCATTAAAATAAGTATTGATGGTATTATCCGAAACCGTTCTAACCGAAGGAGGTAATAAATCTAGTAAGTTATTGGAAGGCGTTGCAGCACTTACGCTACTGGAATTAGGATAAGGGTCTGTGCTGGTAATGAAACTTGGATCGGTGGTAAATATGCGTTGGTTTTCGCCCAAATCGATGAGCGCTAAAACATCGCGGGTATCGTCTAAGCCATTGCGCGATCGGTCGGTCACCCAAACTTCTACCCTCGAAATTAAAACATTCGATTTTACAATGGGCGGACTCTCTAACGCTTTATCGTAATTGTCTCTAAAATATTGCGCCAAGAAAAAATGTTTATTGGCTTCGTAATTGTCTGCTAAAAATTTAAAATCTGTTTTTTGCGCGCCGTTGGTAATTTTAATTTGTTTCTTTTCCGATTTTTGTTGCGAGAATACACTCGTTACGGTTAACTTTCCAAATTGCAATTGTGTTTTTACCCCAAACAAACTTTGGCTACCACTAATCAAACTACTGGTTAAGGGTAAAGAAACATTTCCTAATTCAATTTTTTTAATGATCTCATCTTCGTAACCCGTGTACTCTAATTTCGTTTGATTTTCGAAATCGAAAGTGGCTTCGGTATTGTAATTGATGGAAGTTTTTAATTTATCTCCAATATTACCCGTTACATTTAATTGTATTTTTTGATCGAAATCAAATTGCGTGGTACTGCGTTGTCTTTCGCTTAGTAATGGATTATCGTTTCTGTTAAATCGGCCCGAAAAGATTAATTCTGCTGTACCTTGCGGGCGAATGTCTACTTTGCTTCCTCCAAATATGCGATCGAATACTTGGTTATTGATATATAATTTGGGAGTTACGCTATTGCCACTCACCAAAGTATTTTCCGAAGCGCGTAATTTCCAATAATCTAATTTGCTTTTTTGCGCTTCTTGTTTTTGGTATTCTTCGAAAGTTAAATAAGTGGGCGCTTTATAAAATTTACCCCCAATACTTTCGGTAATGGTGTACATTTTGGTATTAGGGTCGTACACTACTTTACGCTCTAAATTGGGTGGATCTTTTAAATCAATTTTCTTTTTGGTGGGTGTTAAAGTAGCAGCAGGAATTACCGCAGAAGAATCTAACAAATCATTATGGTTGGCATAGGCAAACACGCTTGCATCTGCCGCCGATGAAACAGCGAATGCAACTGCAATTGTAATAACTATACCGACCATCCAACGCAAAATGCGTGGAATGTTTTGTTGATTTTTCAAATTATTTTTTGCTGATGATACCTCGGCCCAACTATAAACTTTTCAATGCCGCTTTGATAATTAGTTCGACCGAAATAGTGCCTTCTGCAGTTCTCATGACTGTATCAATTGCTTTATCGGCCGCGTTTTTATTAAAGCCTAACATTACCAATGCAGATAACGCTTCATCTCGCGATGTATTGTTAATTGGAGCAGATAAAAGTGTGCTAGGACCCTCTTTTTTCAACTTATCTTGTAATTCTAAGATCAATCTTTGGGCAGATTTTGGACCAATTCCCTTAATTCGTTGAACCAGAGGCACATCGCCTTTAATAATGGCTTCCTGAATTTCTAATGGAGAAATAGAGGAAAGCATCATTCGGGCGGTGTTTGGACCTATTCCAGATACCGAAATAAGGTGCGTAAACAGTCTTCTTTCGGTCGCCTCGTAAAATCCATAAAGGGTATGCGCATCTTCGCGCACATTGAGGTAAGTATGTAATTTTAGGTTTTCTTCCGAACCAATTTGCGAATAGGTATGCAAAGAAATATTGATAAAGTAGCCCACACCCCCTGCTTCAATCACTACCTCTGTTGGGCTTTTACTAATTAGTTTTCCGTTGATATGATAAATCATTATTTACGCAGCTTAATGGTTTTTGCAATAATTTTTGCGCCCAAACTTCTGGTTCTAGTGGCTACTTTTTGCAAACCACTTTCTTCTTTAGATTGTGCATCTACTACGGCAATGGTTACCATGTTGACAATTTCTCTTACCGAAGATCCTAATTGTA
>CANJWU010000105.1 GCA_947478655.1 Sphingobacteriales bacterium
ATCCAAAAAATATTAAAAAATGGATTTGTATCTATGTTTTCTACAAATAAATAAAATATCTTTGCAACAAACGATAAGATAATGCAAAGTTACAAGGAATTTCTTGATTTAAGCGTTGGTTTCCCTCAAGAGGGTTTCGAAGTGCATGATGACGAACTTTATTTCCATGAATTAAACCTGATGGAAATGATAGAAACCTATGGTTCGCCCCTAAGGTTCACCTACTTACCTATAGTTTCTAAAAAAATTCAACAAGCCAAATTATGGTTCCAAAGAGCCATTGTTAACAATAATTACAGAGGAAATTACACCTATTGCTATTGTACCAAAAGCTCTCATTTTAGACATATTTTAGATGAGGTGCTCAAAAATGATGTGCATTTAGAAACTTCTTCGGCATTTGATATGCCTATTATCGATCATTTAGAGAAAAAAGGAATCCTGAATAAAGACATTACGGTTATCTGCAATGGCTACAAAAAAGACCATTATAAGCAATATATCGTGGATATGTTACATGATGGTTTTCATAACATCATTCCAATTTTAGACAATAAAGAAGAATTTTATTTTTACGATGATGAACTCGATGTTACCTGTAATTTAGGTATCCGAATTGCATCCGAAGAACAACCCGATTCACAGTTTTATACTAGTAGATTAGGTATCAGAATGGAAGATGTTATTGATTTTTATCACCAAAGAATAGAATCACATCCCAATTTCAAAGTTAAATTATTGCATTTTTTCATCAATTCAGGCATCAGCGATACCCCTTATTACTGGAATGAGCTCGAAAAATATGTAACGCTGTATTGTAAATTCAAAAAGGTAAACCCAGATTTAAGTATTTTAGATATTGGTGGTGGTATGCCTTTCAAAAATTCGTTGACCTTTGAATTCGATTACGAATATATGGTGAATGAAATTGTGAAACGTATCAAAGATATTTGCGCCGAACACCAAGTAATGGAACCCGATATTATTACTGAATTTGGTAAATACACGGTATCTGATGCCTCTGGTATTTTATATAAAGTGTTAGGGCGTAAACAACAAAACGATCGTGAAAAATGGTTGATGTTAGATGGCAGTTTTATTACCAACCTACCAGATGTTTGGGCCATGAATCAACGCTATATTTTATTACCTATTAATAACTGGGATTCGGAATACGAAAAAGTAAACTTAGGTGGTATCACCTGCGATGGCCAAGATTATTATAATCAAGAAGCACATATGAACAATGTGTTT
The DNA here is from genome assembly GCA_947478655.1 of Sphingobacteriales bacterium. The sequence continues at coordinate 1,255 of CANJWU010000105.1, forward strand.
ATGCCTAAAACGCGTAAGGTGCAATACCTTGGCTTCTTTCACACTGGAGCATATCAAGAAGTGTTAGGCGGATATGGTGGCGTACACCATTGTTTATTACCGCATCCAAAACATATTTTGATTCGCAAAAATAGAGACGAAACTTTTAATTACGAAGTATTTGGTGAAGAGCAAAACTCTAAACAAGTAATGAAATTATTGGGTTACGGCGGCTAAGCTAAACATCAAATTTCTGCAACATTTTTAACATGGTGTCAAAATCTTTTGGATAAGGCGCCTCTATATTGATTGCACTACCATCTGCTAATTTAAATCCAATGGCTCTGGCATGTAAGGCAAACCTTTTCATAATGGGTTGCTCTTCTTGCTCTTTAGACAATCGATAATTTCTTTTGATAGCCGATAACATAAATGGTTTGCCACCGTATAAATCATCGCCTGTAATGCTGGCGCGTTGTGTAGCTAAATGAATTCTAATTTGATGCATTCTACCCGTTAAAGGCTTACATTCTATGAGGGTATAGTGTTTAAAATACTGTAAAGTTTTGAAATAAGTCTCCGCTTTTTTACCATCAATTTTATCAATTTTTACATTGCTTTTACCATAATTTACAATGGGTAAATCAATTAGTAAATCATCGAATTTATGATGTCCATCTACAAATGCATGGTAAATTTTAGTTACTTCGCGGTGTTCAAATTGCATACTGATGGCGCGATAGGTTTCTGCATCTTTTGCAATCACTAATGCCCCAGATGTTTCTCTATCTAAACGATGACAAACCTGCGCATCTGGCAAATATTGTTTAGCCATTCTAATAATGGTAATCGTGTCGCCAGAACGATCGTCGAGTGTACTAATAAAAGCAGGTTTGTTAATCACTATTACATGATCATCCTCGAATAAAATGAGGTCTTTAAAATGCGGAAATTTCATAGCACGAAGATAGGCTAATTAGCCTAAAGCTAAAAAATAATAATGTTTTATGGCTTTTTAAGGGTAAAGCTTAAGGTAGTTCCAACGTTCATGGTGCTTCTGGCATGAATTGTTTGGTTATGCGCTTCGATAATATGTTTAACAATACTTAATCCTAATCCTGTTCCACCACCTTCTCTCGAACGACTTTTATCAACACGATAAAATCTTTCAAATAACCTAGGAATGTGTTCTTCTGCAATACCAATACCATCATCGGCAACTTCAATCAAGGCATTTTTATCCATATCATAAATTCCCACCTGAGTGGTTCCATCATCGTTACCATATTTAATGGAATTGACAATTAGATTAATCACCACTTGACGAATGCGATCTTTATCTGCTTCGACCATAAATGGCACATCGCAACCATCTTTGAATTTTAGGGTGATATTTCTTTTAGCAGCTCTCGAAGCCAAAGAATCAAAAATATCATGGATTAAATCGTGGATATCGAATGGTTCCATTTCCATGGTTAAAAACCCTGATTCTAATTGGGTGATGGCTTCTAATTCATCTACTAGCGTAGCAATACGATCGGTACTCTTAGCTGCTTTCTTTAAAAAGGGAACTGCTACTACGGGATCGTCTATGGCACCATCTAATAGCGTGTTGATATAACCTTGAATATTGAAAATTGGGGTTTTTAATTCGTGCGAAACATTACCTAAAAATTCTTTTCGATACTGTTCCATTTCTCGCAATTGCTCAATTTCGGTAAACTTTGCTTCTGCCCAATTACGCACTTCATTTTCTACATCTGTGATTGGATCCGAAGATTGGAATTCGGGAAAACGAGGACCTACCTTTTTTAATTTAAGGTTGTGAATATTTTTATAAACCAATTTTATTTTACGGTAAATAAAAACTTCAATTGCGTAAATAAATATAATAAAGGTAGTCGCAAAAGTAAATGCCAATATATAACCAATGGCAATGATATTTAAACCAGAAAAATAAACGAATAATCCAACAAAGAAAGTAACCGCTAGGGCTGTGTAAAATGCGATACTTCGAGGTGTAGGATTTTTATTCATTCAATAAAATTACGATTAAATTTCGAATTTATATCCTACACCTTTAACGGTTGTGACATAATGATCGCCTAATTTTTCTCTTATTTTACGAATATGAACATCGATGGTACGGTTGGTAACCACCACAGATTCTTCCCAAATGCTATTTAAAATGCCTTCTCTAGTGAAAACCTTACCTGGCTTAGATGCTAAAAGATAAAGTAATTCGAATTCTTTTTTCGCTAAGGTTATTTTGTTACCATTTTGAAAAACTAAATAGGCTTCTCTATCGATAACCAAATCTCCAATTTCTAATTTCATAGAAACGGCTGCATCCGCAACTGTATTACGTCTTAAAATAGCATTGATTCTACTAATTAAAGCTCTTGGTTTTATTGGCTTGGCAATATAATCGTCGGCTCCAACATTGAAACCAGAAATTTCTGAATACTCTTCGCTTCTGGCAGTTAAAAAAACCATATAGGTATTTTTAAACTCTGGCATTGCTCTTAATTGACGGCAAGTTTCGATACCATCTAATTTAGGCATCATGATGTCTAATAAAATTAAGTCTGGAAGGTGTTTTTTAGCCATTTGAATGGCTTCCAATCCGTTTGATGCTGTTATATATAAATAACCTTCTTTATTTAAATTATAGGCGATTAACTCTAAAATATCAGGTTCATCGTCTACAATCAGAATTTTCTGTTTTACAGTACTCATATATAATATTTTACCAAATGTAGTTTAATGATTCCACTACTTGAGTTAAGTGTATGTTAAATAATTATAAAGTAGATTTAAAATTAATTGCCTAACTTATTTTAATAACTGTTGAACTTTAGCTGCTAATTCGGCGCCTCTTAAGTTTTTCGCTACAATTCTACCCTCTTTGTCTAGCAAAACGGTAAATGGAATGGCCTCCACTTTATATAATTTAGCTGCATCGGAAGCCCAATACTTTAAATCTGATACCTGGTTCCAATTTAAGCCATCATCCATGATTGCTTTTACCCAGGCATCTTTGTTTTTATCTAAAGAAACCCCATAAATAGTAAATCCTTTTGCGTGGTATTTATTGTACAACAATACATTATTTGGATTTTCTTTTCGGCAAGGTCCGCACCATGATGCCCAAAAATCAAGCAAAACTACTTGCCCTTTTAATGAAGACAAGGAAATAAGTTCTCCTTTTGGATTTGGCAAATTAATATCTGGCGCTATTTCACCAATATTGAGCATTTTAATTTCAGAAAATCTCGCATAAAATTGCTGTGCATATTTAAAACTGTCTATTGCCAGTGCATTTTCTTTAAATACTTGATCTATGAAATTATAGTTTTCCTCTGCATTCAAATAAGATAATGCGTATAATTTTACTAAGAAATCTGGATGTGATTTTACATAATCTTGAATCAATTGAACTTGTAAATTCAATATTTCGAAGTACGATTGTTCTAATTTTTTTTGAATTTGCGCAATGTTTGGATCATTAACAGATTGTGCATATTGCTGTTGTAAAGCATTCACTTTTTGGAAAGTTTGATATAAAATATCGTTCACTTCTTTTAATTGCAAGGAAAGCGGAGAACCCTTTATTTCATAGGCCGCCATGGGTCCGGTTGCATCAAAATTTACTTCTACATCCGAAGTATTATCTAAGACCAAATCAATGGCTTTTTTACCTTCAAAGTTTAAACGATAAATGGCTTTTTCGTCGGCATTACCATAAATTTCGAAT
>CANJWU010000106.1 GCA_947478655.1 Sphingobacteriales bacterium
ATGGAAATAAATCAACAAGTGGTTTGTTGGTACTAAAATTGAAATTAAATGGATTGTTTGCAGCGCAATTAATGGTAAATTTTAAATTTGTCACATTGCCGTCTGCATCGGTTACAATGTACTCCATATTATAAATATCGCCAGGCTCAAGCGCCATGCGGCCTCTGTCTTGTAGGTCTCTATAAATAGTTAATGGATTTCCGGCATCTACAAAACTTTTTTGCACCCATCTGCCTGTATTGTTTCTCTCTTTATAATCACAATGAGAATTAATGCCTTTAGTATCTTTAAAACTAAAGCGCTCCATTTTAGAAAAATAAATTCGTTCGCCGTTTCGTTTTAATTCTATCGAATAAACACCATTTTGGTTAGAAGAATTAGACTGGTAATCGATACATTCAATACCAATGCCAATGCTTCCCCATGCCTCAATGATTTGATTATTATTAATGGTATAATTATTTTTATTTCCGGCCGTTGCAAATCTTATTTTTTGTTTCTGTTGATTAATGGAACTGTTTTCGTTTAAAGGATAAACATGAATGGCTTGAATTGTTGGGGCGACTTTATCTGCCACATCAAAGCCAAATAGTAAAGGATTAATGGTCTCTTCGGTTTTTGCATCTCTAATTTCAAAATGCAAATGTGGGCCGCCAGAACCACCGGAATTGCCACTATAAGCAATAATATCACCCATTTTTACAGGTATCATGCTTTCCCTTAAAAGCGTATCTAATTCGAAAGATTGATTTTCGTATTGGAGGTTTTTTGCAAATTTAGCAATGGCAGGATTATATTTTTGCAAATGGGCGTAAACACTTACAAAGCCATTTGGATGGGTAACATAAATAGAATTTCCAAATCCAACAGCTTGTATTCTTACCCTAGAAACATAACCATCTGCAACAGCAAATACCGGCAAGCCTTCTGCCGAATTTGTTTTGATGTCTATGCCCGAATGTAAATGATTTGGTCGCATTTCTGCAAATGAGCCAGATAGGTATAGGGGAATGTTTAGCGGAGACCTAAAATAATTTCTTGGATAAATTTTTTCGACAGTAGTTGATGCAATGGTAGCCTGATTTTCTGTTGCAAAATTACTGAGTAAAAAAAATGCAACAATTAAGGAAGCAAAAAATTTAACATTAAAGGAAATTGTTTTTTTTACTTTCATCTTTTATTTAACAGGTACGCTCAGCATTTTACGATCGCTAATAAATCCTTCTAATAAATCGCCAATGTTAATTTTTCCAACGCCAGCAGGCGTTCCAGTAAATATCAAATCACCTTTTTTTAGGGTAAATCTTTGGGATACATAACTAATAATATCGTCAAAAGAAAAAATCATATCTGCAGAATTTCCGTTTTGTACAACAATTTGATTTTGTTTTAAACTAAATTGAATTGCGTTTAAATCCGGAATTTCATTGAGAGGAATAAATTCTCCAATTGGCGCCGAATGATCGAATGCTTTTGCAATCTCCCAGGGAAGTCCCTTTTCTTTACATTTTTGTTGCAGATCTCTTGCCGTAAAGTCAATACCTAAACCAATGGCTTCGATGTAATTTCTTGCAAATTTGGTAGTAATATGTTTGCCTTCTTTTCCAATTTTAATAATTAATTCAACTTCAAAATGAATATCGTTCGAAAAATCAGGATGATAAAAAGCCTTGCCTTCTTTGAGCAAGGCAGTATCTGGTTTTAAAAAAACAACAGGTTCGGTTGGAATAGGGTTGTTTAACTCTTTTGCGTGTTCTTGGTAATTTCTGCCTATTGCAATGATTTTCATTTTTTCAATTCGCTTTCTGCGAAGATATTAATTCCATTGTAGTGGATTCAAAAAAAAAGCAAAAACGGAGAAGGTATTTTTAAGATTTGTGGAAAACTGTTTTTATTGAAGGGCTATTCGTCTGATGACTACTTCGTTTCCAGCATTTATCTTTATAAAATATAAGCCTTTGGCAAACTTGATGGGCAAGTTAAAATTCCGCTTAAACTCACCAGCAGCAACACTTTCGTTAAACAATACAAAAGGTTCATTCCCTAAAATGTCGGTCATTTTAATATTCAGCAAAGTCTGTTTGCTAATATTAAAGCTGATCTCCATTTTATCCTCTGCAAAATTCGGATTAATATGAATGGTATTTTGAATGCTATTATTCGATGGTATACTGCTGTTATCTCGCAATGTTTGGGCACATAAATTATAGCCAGAAAGGCTAAGTACAAGAAAGCTGTATAATATGCGGATATTCATTTTAACAAATATACTAGTTATCTAGAAACGCATCCCTATTTGCTAGGGTTATTTCCTAAATATCAAGGATTTAATATGATTTATTTTGTCAATTTCATTTCAAATCATACATTTGACTTCCTATTCAATAACGGTGAATCATAAAGCAACCAATAAATTATCTGCCGCTGGCATTTTAATTACCCTAGGTATCATTTTTGGTGATATCGGAACTTCTCCTTTGTACGTATTAAAAGCAATTATTGGAGAAGGAAATCAAATTCAGTCATCTGTAATTTATGGAGGCATTTCTTGTATTTTTTGGACACTTACCTTGCAAACCACCATTAAGTATGTGATCATTACTTTAAGAGCAGACAACAAAGGGGAGGGTGGTATTTTTTCTCTTTATACTTTAGTGAGAAGAAAAGCGAAGTGGCTTATTATTCCTGCGGTGGTTGGTGGTTGTACTTTGTTGGCAGATGGAATTATAACTCCGCCAATTTCTGTTTCATCGGCCATAGAAGGGTTAAGAATTTTATATCCAGATATTGCAACGGTACCCATTGTCATTTTAATTATTACCGGTATATTTTTCTTACAGCAATTCGGTACAGACATTGTAGGTAAAGCCTTTGGTCCAATCATGTTTATTTGGTTTGCCATGTTGGGCATACTTGGTTTGAGCCAATTATTAATGCATCCTGCAATTATTCATGCAATCAATCCAACATATGCTTATCAATTGTTAGCGAATCATCCTGGTGGATTTTGGATATTGGGTTCTGTATTTTTATGTACCACTGGAGCCGAAGCATTGTATTCAGATTTAGGACATTGCGGAAAAGATAATATCAGACTTAGTTGGACCTTTGTTAAAATAACTTTGTTACTGAATTATTTTGGACAAGGTGCTTGGTTGTTAACACAAGATGGAACGCATTTAGCAAGTAATCCCTTTTATACTATCATGCCAGACTGGTTTATTATTTATGGAATTGGTATTGCTACCATTGCTACCATTATTGCCAGTCAAGCTTTAATTAGTGGTTCCTTTACTTTAATTTCAGAGGCAGTTCGATTAAATATTTGGCCAAAAGTGAAGATTAATTATCCAACAGAAACCAAAGGGCAATTATATGTGCCAAGTATTAATTGGTTGCTATGGATAGGCTGTTTAATGGTGGTCATGTATTTCAAAGAGTCTACCAATATGGAGGCAGCTTATGGTTTGTCTATCACCCTTACCATGTTAATGACTACCATCTTATTGATGATATACTTATATAGTATTGGCACATCGGTATGGATTATTGGTTTATTAACTTTGCTTTATGCAAGTATAGAGCTTTCATTCTTAGTGGCCAACTTAAGTAAGTTTAGCCATGGCGGTTGGGTAACATTAGTTATTGGCTTTGCATTGTTTATTATTATGTGGTCTTGGATTCGTGCTAGAAAAATAAAAAATAGGTATATCAAATATGCGGAGTTAGATGATTACACAAATCTTTTAAAAGAATTAAGCGAAGACACTTCGGTTCCTAAATATGCTTCGCAATTAGTTTATTTAAGTGGCTCAAACTTTACTTCCGAAATTGAATCGAAAATTATGTATTCTATTTTTCAGAAGCAACCCAAGCGCGCAGATATGTATTGGTTTGTGCACGTTGACGTACAAGATGAGCCTTATACTTCGGAATATAAAGTAATAGAGCTCGTGCCCGGACATGCTTTTCGCATTGAGTTTAAGTTAGGCTTTAGGGTAGAGCAAAAAATCAATGTATTATTTAGAAAGGTAGTAGAAGATTTAGTGAAAAATGGGGAAGTAGATATTACGAGTCAATATGAATCTTTACATAAACACAAAATTCCTGGTGATTTCAGGTTTATTGTGTTAGAGCAAAAACTATCTGCAGATAACTCTTTGCCATTGCATGAAAAAATATTTATGCAAATATATTTCTTACTGAAGAAGCTCAGTTTATCAGAAGAAAAAGGCTTTGGCCTCGACCTGAGTTTTGTGACAGTAGAAACGGTGCCACTATTAGTATCACCAGTTAAAAATTGCAAACTCACCAGGATTCAATAATTTAATATTAGCATAAAAAAAGCCATCTTCATTGATGGCTTTTTTGTTTACTGAATATTTAATTTACTTTTCTTTCGACTATAAGAGAAATAAATTACAAGACCTATGAACAACCAAACACCAAAACCAATCCAGTTAGAAATACCTAGTTCGGACATCATGTAAAGGCAGCAAACAAGCCCTAGTAAAGGGATTAAAGAGTAGTTGTATTTAAAGCTTAAATAGGCAAGTAATACACAGCTCAAAAGAAAAATCCAAAGTGGAATTTTATGTTTAAATAATTCCCAACCAGCTGCAGTATATATATCTGCTCCAATGCTGGATGTTTTTAATGTAGCGTTATATTTTTCGCTCGACAAAGATGCTAAGTAGGTTACCGCATCGTATTTTGCACTGGCAAAGCCAATCGAATCTTCTATTGCAAGATGCTTTTGGAGCCCATTAATGCTAGCGGAATCTAAACTCGTGATAAGTTCAGTTGGGCTAATTATTTTTGATTCGTTTTTGATAAAAGAAAGGGTGCTTTCTTTTTGGTAAATAAATAGGTAGGTAAACCCTACAATTAAAATACTACTGAAAATATATTTTGAATTGAGGTAAGGGGTTTTAAATTTTCCGCGTTGCACATTTGGATCATTTTGCAATTTCAACACACCTGCGCA